>NZ_JAUNPE010000145.1:4089-5422 GCF_030536815.1 Kocuria sp. | reverse complement strand
GTGCTCAGGAGTTCAGCGTGACCGAGACCAAGTTCCCCTCCACCGTGACCATTGGCGTGGATTATCCGGTCCTCCCCGGGCGCGAACGTCCGATTGCCCTGGTCAGCCTGGACTCCGCGGACTCCAAGGGGCTGATCATCTGGGGTTCTGAGGCGCTGCAGCAGCTGCGCCGCGAACTCACGGCAATTGACACCTCCGCGGTTGAGGCCGTGGTTGTCACGGGCAACACCACATCCTTCGGTGCAGGGGCGAACCTCAAGGAGATCCGGCACGCGCAGCTCAACGATGCCTCGGAGGATTACATTTGGGCCGGGCACGAGACGTTCGCGGTGCTCGCGGACATGCCGGTGCCCACCTTTTCACTCGTCACGGGCATGGCCCTGGGTGGCGGCATGGAGCTGGCCCTGCACTCGGATTATCGCCTGGCCGCCTCGGGAAAGGCGCAGCTGGGCCTGCCCGAGTGCCACCTGGGCTTCTTCCCCGGCTGGGGCGGCGTCTACCTGTTGCCGCACCTGGTCGGCGCCCAGGCCGCCCTCGACGTGATCGTCACCGACTCCATGCGCGGGCGGAACCTCAAGCCTCAGCAGGCCTTGGAGATCGGCATGGTCGACGCCGTACTGGACGGTTCCCCGGGGACGAGCGAGTGGGATCAGCAGTGGCGGCAGTGGGTGGTCGATGCTCTCGATGGCAAGCACGAACCGCGCAGGTCCTCCGATGACGACGCCGCCTGGCAGGGCGCCGTGGACTCCGCCCGGGCCAAGGCCGAGCGCGCCTGGCACGGTGCCGCGCCGGGTCCGGTCGCGGCCATCGATCTGGTGGGGCGCGCCCGGACGGATTCCCGGCACGCCAATGCCGCAGCGGCCGTGCAGTTGGCCTCGTCCGTGCTGCGGACCGACGCCGCCAAGGCCTCCCTCTACGCATTCGAGTTGGTCACCGCCCGACGCCGCGCTGCCGCCAACGTGCCGGACGCCCCCGTGCGCCCCATCCGCAGGGCGGCGGTCATTGGCGCGGGTCTGATGGCGGGCCAGCTCGCGAGCCTGATGGCCCAGGGCGCCCAGATTCCCGTGGTCATGACCGACCTGGACGACGAGCGCTTGGCCACCGGTGTGCAGCGCACCCGCGACCGGTTCACCGCGCAGGCGGAGAAGGGCCGCATGAGCCCCGAACAGGCCGAGAAGCTGGGCTCCCTGATCACCGGCGCCAAGAGCCCCGAGGATCTCGCGGACGCGGACTTCGTGATCGAGGCGGTCTTCGAGGAGCTCGACGTCAAGAAGAAGGTCTTCGCCCAGTGGGAGCCGGTGCTGCGTGCTGACGCGATTCTCGCCACCAATAC
>NZ_JAUNPE010000145.1:0-3989 GCF_030536815.1 Kocuria sp. | reverse complement strand
CTGACCCGCATGTATGACGAAATCGGCCGCGCCATTGACGCCGGCGGTGACCCCGAGACCGTGGACCGGGCACTGGCACCCATGGGTCTGCCCATGACGCCGTTGCAGCTGCTGGACTTCGTGGGCCCCGCGGTGCTTGTGCACATCACCCACACGATGCACCAGGCCTACCCGGACCGCTTCACACTCTCCCCGTGGTTGGACGCCGTGGCCGAGGCCGGCCTCACCCGCGTGCTGCCCCGGCGCGGCGAAGACTCCGACACCTACCTCACCCCGCAGGCGGAGCAGGCCCGGGATCGCACGCGGGGCGAGCGGGCGGCGTCGTCGGCGGGGGACGACGGCGCGAACGGCCAGTTGCTCACGCGCGTCCAGGACGCGCTCGCGGACGAGATCGGCCACATGCTGGATGAGAGCGTGGTCGCCTCCGCGCGGGACGTGGACCTGTGCATGATTCTGGGCGCCAACTACCCGTTCCACTTGGGCGGCATCACCCCGTATCTGGACCGGTGCGGAGCAGCCGAACGCGTGCGCGGCCAGCGATTCGACGCCGCCCAGAAGTAACCCACCCCGCCGAGAACCACCACGACTTCACGAAAGAGATCACAGCATGAGCGAGCAGCCCACCACCGAACCTTCCACGGGTAGCCAGGATTTGTTCCCGCAGGGCACCGTGGAACCCGAATACTCCCTCAACGATGTCCTCGACACGGACGCCGCCGGTGTCTATGTGGACATCACCGACGAGGACCGCGCGCACTGGATGCGCGCCCGCGCGTTCGTGCAGGACGAGCTGCTGGGCGTGATCCACGAGTACTGGGACCGCGGCGAGTACCCGCTGGACCTGGTGGCGCGCTTGGGCGAGTTGGACCTGTTGCGTGACGGCGTGGACGTCCCCGGATATGCGCCGATGTCCAAAATGGCTGCCGGATTGGTGGCCATGGAACTATCCCGCGGGGACGGCTCCATCTCCACCGTGAGCGGCGTGCAGGGCGGGCTGGCCATGCGCTCGATCGCCATGTGCGGCAACGACGAACAGCGGGAACGCTGGCTGCCGAATATGGCCGCGGGCAAGCTGCTGGGTGCCTTCGCGCTGACCGAACCCACGCACGGCTCGGACTCGATCGGCCTGGAAACCCGCGCCACCCCCACCGAGGGCGGTTTCATTCTCAACGGTGAGAAGAAGTGGATCGGTAATGGTTCCATGGGCGGCATCACCGTGGTGTGGGCCCGCAACGATGTCACCAACGCGGTGCAGGGCTTTGTGGTTCCGCAGGAGTCGGAGGGTTACAGCGGCACGACCATCCGAGGCAAGTTGGCGTTGCGCGCCATCCATCAGGCCCACATCCGCATGGAGAATGTCTTTGTTCCCACGGAGAACGTGCTGCCGGGTGCCGGTTCGTTCCGGGACACCTCCGCGGTGTTGTTCGCAACGCGCATCGGTGTGGCCTGGGCCGCGGTCGGGCAGGCGGTGGCTTGCTACGAGACCGCCGTTCAGTACGCGGCGCAGCGGCAACAGTTCGGTCGTCCGCTGGCCGCGTCGCAGATCGTGCAGGAGCGACTGGCGCGCATGCTCAGCGAGTTGACCGCCATGCAAACAATCGTGATGGCCATGGCCCGCAAGGAGGAGGCCGGCACACTGACCGGGCCCCAGGCCTCGCTGGCCAAGTACACCGCGACCCGCACGGCCCGTCGTGTTGCGGCGAACGCGCGCGATCTTTTGGGCGGCAACGGCATTTTGGTGGAAAATCGTGTTGCGCGTCACTTTGCGGACGTCGAGGCGCTGCACACCTACGAGGGCACCGAAACCGTTCAGGCCCTCATCATCGGCAAGTCCATCACCGGTTTCTCGGCCTACAACTGAGCCACCGATTACAGGAGCACCCATGTACGCCAACGCACAGCCCCTGTCCCCGCTGCGATTCATCGAGCGCAGCGCGGAAGTCTTTCCCCAGCGAGAAGCCATTGTGTACGGCGACCAATCGTGGACTTATCAGGCCTTCGAACGAGACGTGCGGCGCTTCGCCACCGCGCTGCTGCCGCATCTGCCACCCCTTTCGGTTTCGGGGGACGACGCCGCCGCGTCCGGTGACGCTGCGGGACAGGGGTATCTGGGTGCGGAGCAGCTGACACGGTCCCTGCCCACGGTGGCCGTGATTGCACCCAACCTTCCGGCCATGCTGATGGCCCACTATGCGGTTCCGGCTGCGGGTGCGGTTCTGGTGCCGTTGAACCCGAGGTTGTCCACGCGTGAGCTCGACTACATCCTGGAGCACAGCGAGGCGCGGGTGGTCATCGCCGACTCATCCGTGCTGGATTCCGTGGCCGCCGCGATCGAAGGCAAAGACGGCATCACGCTCGTCCAGCTGCCCGATGAGCAGGCCGGTATCGAACCGGTGCGGGAGCACTCCCACGGTGAGATCCCCACGTTCGACGAGTTCATCGATGTGGAGCCCCGGGAAGCCGGCCGGGCGGCGTCGTCGGGCGAGCGGGGCGTGAGTTACGGGGTGACGGACGAGAACTCGCCCATCACCCTCAACTACACGTCCGGGACCACGGGCCGCCCCAAGGGCGTGCTGTACGGCCACCGCGGGGCGTACCTGAACAGCCTGGGCGAGGTGTTCCACAACGGCTTCGACGGCGCGACCCGCTACCTGTGGACGCTGCCGATGTTCCACTGCAACGGGTGGTGCACCACGTGGGCCGTGACCGCGGCCGGCGGCACGCATGTGTGTTTGCGGGCCGTGCGGCCGGATGCGATCTGGGACGCGTTCGACAACCAGGGCATCACGCACCTGTGTGGCGCGCCGGCCGTGTGCTCGATCATCGTGGACGCGGACGAAGCTCACGCGCTTGACAACCCCATTCGCATCACCACGGCGGGAGCTCCGCCGGCGCCGAGCATCATTGAGCGCCTCGAGAGTGCCGGGTTCGGGATCGTGCACGTGTACGGGCTCACCGAGGTGTTCGGTCCCATCACCATTTGTGAACCGCAAGAGGAGTGGAAGGAACTCTCCCCGCAGGACCGCGCCCAGCAGATGTCCCGCCAGGGCGTGGGCATGGTGCAGGCGGAGTCCGCGCGCATCGTGGATACCGAGATGAACGATGTCCCCGAGGACGGCGAAACACTGGGTGAAGTGGTATTGCGCGGCAACAACGTGATGATCGGCTATTACAAGGACCCGGAAGCCACGGAGCAGGCGTTCTTCGGTGGGTGGTTCCACACCGGCGATCTGGGCGTCATGCACCCCAACGGGTACATCCAACTGCGTGACCGCGCCAAGGACATCATCATTTCCGGCGGCGAGAACATCTCGTCCATCGAGGTGGAGCAGGCCCTGTATTCCCACCCGGACGTGATCGACGTGGCCGTGATCGGTGTTGCCCATGAGAAGTGGGGTGAACGGCCGGTGGCGCACGTGGTGCGTTCGGCCGGCTCCTCGGTCACCGGGGAGGAGCTGCGGGAGCACGTGCGTGAGCGCTTGAGCGGATTCAAGGTGCCGGACACCGTGACCTTCAGCGACGAGCTGCCGCGCACGGCCACGGGCAAGGTGCGGAAGAACCTGCTGCGGGGATAACCGGGGGCCCTGGGCCGGGTCCCTCTGCCGTGGGTGCTCGGCACCCGGCCGACGCTCTCTGCAGGCCCAGATGATCAAGAATGTAGTGACCTAGGCCACGTATAACACAGGTCCGACCGACGCTTTGCGCGGTGGTCGATCTCTGTGTAATGTATTCCGAGTCGCCGCAAGGACGGACAAGCGAGAGATCGCCTTCCCGGTACCGCCGACAGCTACCAACCACTTACCGAGCTTTGCTCAGTCGCGAACGAGAGTTTGCGAAAAGGTAAACGGCTGGATAAGCTGAAGAGGTTGCCGCAGGGGAAAGCGAAAAGCTTCCGGATCCAGCGGCAGGACCAACCAACAAAGAACCTGAGGGTTTCTTGTGTGGTTTGTTGTTTGTCAACTCAATAGTGTGCCTAGTTTGTTGATACC
>NZ_JAUNPE010000304.1 GCF_030536815.1 Kocuria sp. | reverse complement strand
GTGTGGCGAGTGATCGGCGTCTCGGGCCGGCGCGCGCAGGAACTGGGCAGTCAGGTGCTGCCCGGCGCGGGTATTGTGCTGGCGGCCCTCGTGTTCGTCGGCGGAGCCGTGTTCAACATTGGCAACATTGCCGGAACCGGGCTCGGCCTCAACGCGATGCTCGGGCTGGACCCCAAGATTGGCGGCGCCATCTCCGCGGCCATTGCGATTCTCATCTTCCTGTCCAAACGAGCCGGCATGGCACTTGATCGGATTGTGGTGTTGCTGGGCGCCATCATGATCTTGCTGATTCTCTACGTGGCGATCGTGGCCGCCCCTCCGGTGGGCCTGGCGCTGAAGAACACCGTGCTCCCCGAGGAAATCGATTTTCTGGTGATCACCACTTTGATCGGCGGCACCGTGGGCGGCTACATCACGTATTCGGGTGCCCACCGCATGATCGACTCGGGCGTGAGCGGTGTGGAGAACGTCAAGCAAATCAGCCGCACCTCCGTGCTGGGCATCCTGGTCACGTGCATCATGCGCGTGCTGTTGTTCCTCGCCATTTTCGGCGTGGTGGCCGGCGGTGTGGCGCTGACCAGTGACAACATGGCCGCCGAAGCGTTCGGGGCCGCCGCCGGCGAGATCGGCGTGCGGATCTTCGGCGTGGTGCTGTGGGCCGCGGCCCTGACGTCCGTGATCGGCGCGGCCTTCACGTCCATCTCCTTCGTGACCACGTCCTCCGGCAGTCCACGCACCCGAAACTTGTTGACCGTCGCCTTCATTTTCGTGTGCACCGTTGCCTACCTCTTACTCGGTCAGGCTCCGCAGACCCTGTTGATCTTCGCGGGGGCGTTCAACGGCCTGATCCTCCCGTTCGGTTTCGCCATCCTGCTGTGGGTCGCCTGGCGCCGCCGGGATCTGTTGCACGGGTACGTGTATCCCACGTGGCTCCTGGTCATTGGTGTGCTCGCGTGGCTGCTCACCCTGTTCCTCGGCTGGAACTCCCTGGCCGGGCTCACCAAGTTGTGGAGTTGAGGGACATGACCATCACGGACCACGCAGACCTGGCACGTCTTACACCCCGGGAGGCCAGGGAACGTTTCCGCCGTGGCCTGCTGCGTCCCACGTCCGGAATCTCCGCCGGATACGCGCAGGCCAACCTCATCATCGTTCCGCGTGAACTTGCTTTCGACGTGCTCTTGTTCGCCCAACGCAACCCCAAACCGTGCCCCGTCCTCGGGGTGTTGGACGCGGGGGAGACCACCGGCGAGCTGCTCAAGGACGGTGACATCCGCACGGACCTCCCGCAGTACGTGGTCTACGAGAACGGCCGCGACATCGCCCGCCCCACGGACATCACCGAGTACTGGCGTGACGACCTGGTCACCTTCATGGTCGGCTGTTCCTTCACGTTCGAGGACGCCCTGCTGAACAACGGCATCCGCATGGCCCATAACGACCAGGACGTGAACGTTCCCATGTACCGCACCAACCGGCGCTGCGAACCGGCGGGGTCTCTCTCCGGCCCGCTCGTGGTCTCGATGCGTCCGGTTCCCGCGTCACAGGTGGCCGACGCCGTTCGCGTCACCTCCCGCTATCCCGCCGTCCACGGCGCTCCCGTGCACGTGGGCAACCCCGAGGAGCTGGGCATTAAAGACGTTAACCAGCCGGATTTCGGCGACCCCGTCCGGATCGAGCCGGGTCACATCCCGGTGTTCTGGGCGTGCGGCGTGACACCGCAGGCCGCCGTGATGGAATCCCGGCCGCAGTACGCGATTTCTCACGCACCGGGGCACATGCTCATCACGGACGCCAAGGACTCCGACTACC
>NZ_JAUNPE010000144.1 GCF_030536815.1 Kocuria sp. | reverse complement strand
CCGTGGCCGCGCCCAAGGTGATCTCCCGGTAACGGTCGACGACGCCGCTCGGTCCGGTGCCGGCCTCATCGACAGCTGGTGGCGGCCCGAGCGGTGGGCCGTGATCGACGTCGTGGCCCAAAAGCCACCTGCGTTACATGAGAATTCTCTAATGGCTTCTTAACGCTGGTCTCACCCGGTGCAACGAGCCTGGGGGTGTGATTCGAAAAATTCTCATGCTGCTGGGCGTCATGTGCGTCCCCATCGCGTTGGCCCTCGCCAGTCAGTCCCTTGCGGCAACCGCGGAACCACCGCGGTTGCCGCAGGAGACCGTCACCGTGCCGTTGGGCGGTTCCGGCGAGCCGTCCGAACCGGCGGCATCAGCGTCCCCGGACGTTTCCGTACCCCACGTGGGTGAGATCCCGCAGCAGGTCCAGCAGAACCCGCACCCGGTGCCGGTCCCCGGTGACGAGGACCTGGACGACGGCTGGGACGGCGATGTCGATGACTAAGACACCGCAGAACTCCGCCATGGAAATGACCCGGGTCTCGGCGCGGTGGCGCATCGTGGGCTGGATCGTGTTGACCACGCTCTTGGCGCTGCTTGCGGTCACCGTCACCATGCGGTCATTCCTCATGGGCCAGGTCTCGGAATCCGCCAATGCTGCGATCGCCCAGGAGTTCGACGAGTTCCGGGTCTTCGCCCAAGAAGGTGTTGACCCCACCACGGCCGAGCCGTTCACGTCCCTGGAACCGTTCATGCAGCGGTACCTGTCCCGGCAGACACCGGCCACCGGCGAGGCCATCATCGCCGTGGTGGGGGACCAGGTCATGTACACGGACAACGCCCGCGACGACCCGGGGGAGTTGCTCGCCAGTGACCGTGCGCGCCTGAACGAGCTGGTGCAGTCCTCCGAGAACTCCGGTGTCACGGACGGCGAGCACGGCGAAATGCGCTGGGGCACGATGTCCGCCGGCGCCCCGGGCAGCGACGAGCAGGGCACTTTGATCGTCGTGCATTTCACGCAGGAAGCGCGTGAGGCGGTGAACCGTCAGGTCGTGGTGCTCGTCGGTATCGCCATGGCGGGGCTGCTGTTGACGGCCGGTATCGGGTGGCTCGCGGCGGGTCGGATTTTGCAGCCCATCCGCACCATGCGTGAGGTGGCCGATTCCGTCACGGCCCAGGACCTGTCCACGCGGATCCCGGTGCACGGCCGGGACGACCTCTCCCAGCTGGCGCACACCCTCAACAACATGTTGGATCGCGTGGAACGCGCCTACGGTTCACAGCAGCACTTTGTGCTGGAAGCCCAACACCACTTGCGGGGACCGCTGTCCCGCACGGCGCAGGCCATCGAGACCCTGGCGACGGCGGACGAGAACCCCGCCGAGCGGCGTCGTGCGGCCCAACAGGCCAACCGTCAGATCCGGTCCATGCGCCGCACCCTGGTGGACCTGGATCTGCTCGCCCAGAGCGATAAACCCGACTTCGTGCAACCGCACCGCGTGAGCCTCAAGCAGCTGACGGTGGAGATCTACGCGGACGCCGCCGAGAACAACCCCGGCCGGCAGTGGAACCTGGAGTCAACAGCCAACGGTGAAGCCTGGGTGGATCCGGCGCGCATCGCGGACGCCATGCATCAGGTGGTGCGCAACGCGGTGGACCACACCGAGCCGCAGGATTCCATTCGCGTGGGGTCGACCCTGACCGATCAGGGCAAAACCCTGAGAATGTGGGTCACCAATCACGGCATCCCCCTCAACCAGGAGCAGGCCGAGGCGCTGTTCGAGATGTATCGCACGGAGGCCCAGGGCGAGGACGAATCCGGCATGGGCCTGGGTCTGGCCGTGGTGCGGGCCGTTGCGGACGCCCACAACGGCAGCGCGTGGGTCGAGTCCGGTGGTCCGTCCGGGACCCGGTTCGGGATGGACATTCCCGTGGCTGCCCCGGCGCCCCGCACGGACGGGGAAGTCGAGCAGCTCGCCGGAGAGGTTCACGAATCCATGCGGGAGGAACGATGAATTCCGCAGCCTCGCCGTCGCCCGAACCCGACCAGCAGGCCCCGGTTCGCTACGCCACCACTGCCCCGCGCCCGCCCGCGCTCGCACCCAGGGATACCCCTCTGACCTGGGCCAAGGACAATGTCCCGGCGATCATTGGCGCGGTCCTGTTGCTGGCATTCGTGGCCTGGTGCGCCGTCGAGGCCTTCGGCCCGGCCGACGACGCCGCACGGTTACCGGCCCAGGGCGCACTCACCTTGGCCGTGTTCGCGATTGCCATCTGGCTGTGGATCTTCTCCTCCATTGGCGACACGTACGTGGCCCTGGGGGCGGCAATCGTGCTGGTCCTCACCGGCATGCTCTCCGACAGTCAATTGTTCTCGTCACTGGGTGAGGACACCGTATGGCTGCTGCTTGCCGCGTTCGTGATCGCAGCGGGTGTGACCGCCACGGGGCTGTCCACCAGGGCGGCCGTGTACATCGTGACCGGCGCGACCGGGGTGCGGCAGCTCGTGTACCTGGTGACCGGGGTTCTGGTGGCCACGGCGTTCGCGATCCCGTCCACGTCCGGGCGTGCCGCCCTCGCGCTGCCCATTTTCATGGCGCTCGCGCAGGCACTGCACGATCGCAAGCGGCTCGTGTTGGCGCTGTCCCTGTTGTTCCCGTCGGTGATCCTGCTGTCCGCGGTCGCGTCCTATTTGGGTGCCGGTGCGCACATCATCACCAGCCAGATCCTGCAGACCGCCGGGCACGAGGGTTTCTCGTTCACCACGTGGCTGATTTACGGTCTGCCGCTCGCGGTGATCTCCTCCTACGCGTGCGCCGAACTGATCATGTGGTTGTTCCTGGACAAGGAGAGCCGGTCGCAGACGCTGGACGTCAGCGTCGAGAAGCTCCAGGAACACACCACCATGCTTCTCAGGGGTCCGCTCACGGTGGGTCAATCCCGCGCGGCGCTGCTCACGATGGCCGTGGTGGTGTTGTGGTGCACGGAATCCCTGCACGGTCTGCACCCCGCAGTGGTTGCTCTGTTGGGTGCCCTGTTGGCCACGAGCCCCGGATACGGGCTGGTCAGCATGGGTAAAGCATTGAAAACCGTGCCGTGGTCCATGCTCCTGTTCATGGCCGCGACCCTCACACTGGGCACCGCCCTGGTGGAGTCCGGCGCCGCGGATTGGCTGGCGCACCGTGTGCTCGGACCGGTCTCCGGTGCCGGCGCCGCGGCGGGCGTGGTGTTCGTGGTGGTGATCGTGATGATGTCCACGGCCGCGCACCTGGTCATCCAGTCGCGCTCGGCGCGTTCTGCGGTGCTGATCCCCATCGTGGTGTCCCTGGCTCCGGGTGTGGGCGTGGATCCCATGGCCGCGGCCTTCGCCTCCACGGCGGCTGCCGGTTTCTGCCACACGCTCACCAGCTCCGCCAAGCCCGTGACCCTCTTCTCGGACGTCGAGGGCATCGAGACGTACCAACCCAAGGACCTGCTGAAGCTCAGCGCATTCCTCGCACCGCTGATGGCGGGCATGGTCCTGTTGTTCGCCTTCGTCATTTGGCCCCTCATGGGCATGCCGCTGTTCCTCTGAGTCCTGTTCGTTCACCCGCCACAGAAAGCGACTTCATCATGGTTTCCCATTTCCCGCAGAACATCTTGGTGGCCCCCTCCGGCTTCAAGGAATCCCTGGACTCCAACGCCGTGGCCGCCGCGATCCAGGCCGGCGTGCGCCGTGCCGTGCCCGGTGCCATCATCCGCGCCGTTCCCATTGCCGACGGCGGCGAGGGCACCGCAGAGACGCTGGCCACCGCCACCGCGGGCCACCTGATTCCGATGACCGTGACCGGTCCCGTAGGTCAGCCCGTGGACTCCCATTACGCGGTCCTCGGTGGCTCTGCCAAGGGCACCGCCGTGGTCGAGATGGCGGCCGCAGCGGGTCTGCGACTGGTACCCCAGGACCAGCGCGACCCGGGGGCAACGACCACGCGCGGCGTCGGCGAACTAATTGCCGCGGCACTCGACGCGGGTCTGCGGCGGATCCTCGTGGGCTGCGGCGACTCCGGGACCAGCGACGGCGGCTCGGGGGCGCTCAGGGCCTTGGGCGTGGGTGTACTGGACGCGGAGGGCAACGAGGTTCCGGACGGCGGTTCCCACCTCACCACGGTCGATCATCTGGACATGACCAACCTGCACCCGGCGCTCAAGGACGGTTCTGCCCACATCACTTTGGCGCTGAACCCGCACAACGTGCTGACCGGCCCCAAGGGCGTGGCTCGCGTGTTCGGACCGCAGAAGGGCGCGACCCCCGAACAGGTCGAGCAGCTGTCGGACGGGTTCGACAACTGGGCCGCCGTGCTCGGCCGCGACTGTGTGGAGTCCGCGCGCGGCACGAACTTCGCGCACGGTGTGGGCACCGGTGCGTCCGGAGGTCTGGGCGCGGGGATGGCCGCGCTGGGTGCCACCTTGATGCCACGGTTCCAGGCACTGTTGGATTCCGGGCTGGCCGGTATCGACCTGGACGACCTGCTCAGCACGGCCGATTTGGTCATCACCGCCGAGGGCGCCATCGATTTCCAGACACCCAAGGGCAAGGTGCCCGCGGAGATTGCACGCCGTGCCACGCTGCACGGTGTGCCCGTCATCGGCCTGGCCGGAACGTTGGGTAAGGGGTCTCGGGACGTCTACGACATCGGCATTGATGCAATTGCATCGATTGTGCCGGTACCGATGTCTCTGCAGGATGCCGTGGCGGACGGCGAGCGGCTGCTGATCGAGGCCACCGAACGGCTCATGCGCACCTTGATTCTGGGCGCGAATATCGCGGCGGCACGGATAGGGCGGGATCGGTAGTGGGTGCTGTGACATCGCACAGTACGTGATGGCCGCCCACGCGATGTACAACACGATCAGCGGCGTCGGAATGTTGCGGGCTCTCATTGTGTTGTTGTCTTCGGAAAGTATCCGGGCAGGCATTGTGCCTCGCCCCGGTGAGGATTGTGGAAGGACGCAGATGACTACTCTTTTCGACCCGCTGACGGTGGGCAAGTACGAACTGAATAACCGCGTGGTGATGGCCCCGCTTACCCGCATGCGGGCAGATGCGGACGGCGTGCCCACGGACATCATGGTGGAGTACTACGCCCAGCGTGCATCGGCCGGCCTGGTCGTTTCCGAGGGCACGTTCCCCACGCTGGTGAGCCGCGGTTACATGAACGAGCCGGGCCTGGCCACGGATGAGCAGGCTGCCGGCTGGGGTCGCGTGGCCGAGGCTGTGCACAAGCGCGGTGGCCTGTTCTTCATTCAAATCATGCATGCCGGACGTCTGGTCCACCCCGCGTTGACCGGCGGGCAGCAGGGTGAAGCTCCCAGTGCCATCGCGTCGGGTGAGCCGATTCACGTCCCGGGTGGTAAGGTCGATACTCCGGAGCCGCGTGCCCTGGAACTCGAGGACCTGCCGCGCGTGCGCGATGAGT
>NZ_JAUNPE010000303.1 GCF_030536815.1 Kocuria sp. | reverse complement strand
AAGTTCCCCACGCAAATGGACGCCATGATGAAGGGCGCCTCATTCGTAATGTCCTCGGGTAAGCGCATGTCGCTGGCGGAAAAGGGCCTGCCGCTGGGTCGTGTGGTTGCGGGTCGTGATCATGCGATTGGTTGGCTTCCCGGCGTGGTGGGTGGCTGGACCGACCAGCGTGACATCCCCGAACCGCCCAGGCAGTCCTTCCGCAACTGGTGGAAGAAGCACGAAGGTGAGACCGAGCAGCGGCTGACCCGGGACGGCGTTGTCGCGTCCGCACCGAGCGACGGTTTTGCGGACGGGCCCGCGGTCGAGCCGACCCAGCCCAGCAACGGCAACGATGACCAGGACGGAGCGCAGCAATGAGCGTGGACGCCAAAACCGAAATTCTGGCCCGCATTCGGGGCGCTCTGGCCGATCAGCCGGCTGTGCCGCAGACGCCGCGCGCCTACCGGAAGACGTCGGAGCTGTCCCGCGAGGAGATCGTGGAGATGCTCGAAGATCGGCTGCTCGATTACAAGGCCAATGTGTTTCATGAAACCGCGGAAACCGTGGCCGAGCGGATCGCGACCCAGCTGGGCGCATCGGCGCGCTACGTGATCCCGGAGGGATTCGACACCGCACTCCTGCCGGAGGACAGGGCAGCCCGCCGTGCGATCGTGGATCCCAATGATGCTCGTAAGGCGTCGGCTCTGGGGGTGCGTGAACTGAACCAGGTGGATGCGGTGGTGACGTCCTCCACGGTGTCCTGCGCGCAGACGGGAACGATCTTCCTGTCCGGTCGAGCGGATGAAGGCCGCCGTGCCATCACGCTGGTTCCGGATCACCACATCTGCATTGTGCCGTTGGACTCGATCGTGGAACTGATTCCGGAAGCCATGGCCCGCGTGGAACCCACCGCCCCCACCACCATGATTTCCGGCCCGTCCGCCACCTCGGACATCGAGCTGGAACGAGTGGAGGGTGTGCACGGCCCCCGCACCCTGGACGTGATCCTGCTGGGCTGATCCGCGGGCTTCCCGCGACGGGTCGGGCGGCCGCATGTCTTACCAGGAGGAGTCGCCGCGGGTCAGCGCGTCGTAACCGGAATCCACGAACAACACCTGACCGGTGACCTTGCCGGCTGCGGTGGAGGTCAGGAAGCAGATGGCGGCGGCGATGTCCTCGGCGCGGGCCGGACCGTTCAGGGGGGAGGGCATGCCCTGCTCCATTTGCTGGCGGCCCTCTTCGGTGGCGAAGAGTTGCTCGGTCATGGGCGTGATGACCACACCGGGAGCTACTGCGTTGAGCGAGATGCCCGCTCCGGCAAACCGTTCGGTGGTGGCATTGCGGCGGATCCAACGGGCCACGGCCTGCTTGGAGGAGGAATAGTTGAGGTAACCGGCCATTCCGCCCGCGGCCACCAGCTGCTCGCCGATCGCGGCGGCGGTCGCACGGTCACCGTTGAGCATCGCCTCGAGGAGGTCGTCATGGGCTGGGTGCAATGACGCCGCGCTGGCGGTGATGCATACCCGCGGTGCATCCGACTGGTTGAGCAGGGGGAGCAGGCCCTCGACCGTTCCCACCGCGCCGAAGAAGTTGATGGCCACGTCCATGGGAGCCTGCAACGAGGTTCCGGCATTGGCGATCACGCCGTCCACCACGGAGGTCAGTTGCGTGATCTCTTCCACCATCCCGGCGATGCCCTCTTCGGTGGAGAGGTCCGCGACCACTTCCGTGTTCTTGAGATCAACGCCAATGACCCGGTGGCCTTCTTCGATGAGCTGAGCGGCAGTGGCCTGACCGATGCCGGATCCGGCTCCGGTGACCACGTAGACGCGAGG
>NZ_JAUNPE010000302.1 GCF_030536815.1 Kocuria sp. | reverse complement strand
GAACACCACCACTCCGGAGGCGATGAAGCCACCCACGAATGCACCGATGGCTGCGGTAGCGAGTGCCTGCGGGGCGCGCCCATTCAGGGCCATCTTGTGCCCCTCGAACGTTGAGGCAATGGCAGACGCCTGCCCCGGAGTGTTCATGAGGATGCCCATGGTGGAGTCACCGAACAGGCCACCGAAGTACACGCCGGAGAACATGATGAACGCCGCGGTGGGCTCCAGGGCGAAGGTCACGGGCAAGAGCAGAGCCACGGCCATGGAGGAGCCCAGGCCGGGCATGACGCCCACGGCGGTGCCCAGGAAACAACCCAGCACCACCCAGAACAGGTTCTGCCAGGTGAGGGCTCCAGCGAAGCCCTCCATGAGTAAGGACAGAGTCTCCATTTAGAAGCCACCCCCAAGAAGTCCGGAGGGCAGCGAGAGCCCCAGTGCCATGTCGAATGCAATGTACGCAATGGAGCTCACCGTCAGTCCGACGATCAGTGAAACCAAAGGCTGTTTGGATCCGAACCCGCGGGCCACGCACCAGAACAGCAGCGCCGCTCCGAGGATCCACCCCAGAAATTCGAGAAGTAGGGAGAAGGCCAAGAACCCGCCGATGACCCAGATGAGCGAACGCCACGAAAAGGTGGCGGGAGCGGCGTCGTCGGTGTCGCCCAACGTGCCGCTGGACCAGTGGCGGACAACGGTGATGACTTGCACTGCCACCAAGACGTAAATGACGCCCGTGATGATGGCCGGGAAGAAGCGCGGGCCGGGGAAGTCCACGGAATCCGGGACTTCCATCACCAGCATGCCCACGAGCAGATACGTGGCGAACGCGGCGAGCACCAGCGGCATGATGAGGGCGCGCAGTAGGGCGCCGGCCGAGCGCGAACTTGGGTCGGATGAGGGGGCGGAGTCCGCCCAGGGCGCGGGCGCCGAGGATTCCGAAACGGATGCGTGACTCACAGTCCCAACTCCTTGTACAGGGCGGTGATTCGCTCGGTCTCGTCCTTGATGAACTGCGTGAGCTCGTCGCCGGTGATCACGTTCTCATTCCAGTTGTATCGCTTGATGGCTTCGCCCCATTCGGGAGTCCCGATCGTTTCCAGCACGATGTTCTCCAGCTCTTGTTTCTCGTCATCGGTGATGCCGCCGGGAGCCATCAGGATGCGCCAGTTGGCCAGAGTCACGTCGTAGCCCTGGTCGACGGTGGTCGGAATGTCGACGCCCTCCACGGGCTCCTCGGCCACGATCGCGAGCGCGCGGAGTCGGCCGGATTCGATCTGGTCGATGGAATCCGGGTAGCCGCTGGCCGCCGCGGCCACGGTGCCGTTGAGCAGCGCCTGCGTCGACTCGCCGCCACCGTCCGAGGACACGTAAATCATGTCCGCCGGTTTGATGCCGCCGGCAATGGCCATTTCGGTGACCACCAGCTGGTCGAAAGAGCCGCCGCCGGTCCACGGGACATCGCCCGGGTTCTGCGACCAGGCCTTCATGAGGTCGTCAAGAGTTTTATAGGGAGAGTTGGCGGGAACCACGATCACGTCGTACTCCTCGACCGTGACGGCCAGGGGGCTGACGTCGTCGTACGTGGTGGCGGAATCGTACTGAATGGTTGCGGCCAGCTGGCCGGTGCCGCCGACCATCAAGTTGTTCGCATCGCCGTCCAGAACGGACAGGTTGCCCAGCGCGATGGTGCCGCCGGCGCCCGGCATGTTCACCACCTGCGTGTTGTTGATGATGCTGTTCGCCCGCTGCGCCTGCTGCATCTCGCGGGCCACGGTGTCCCAGCCGCCGCCGGCCGCGGCCGGGGCAATGATGGTCATGCTCGA
>NZ_JAUNPE010000301.1 GCF_030536815.1 Kocuria sp. | reverse complement strand
TGGAGGCGTTCCAGAAGTAGGCGTTGCTCCGGCTGGGCCCGGGCCGGGTTCGAAGCGCAAGCAACCCGTGACGCGCGTCATGTACACCCGATTGACCCGGGTCAATGACGTGGTGGCACGACTTGATTCCTGTCTTGATAGTGTCGTGGGGCACTCGGGCATGAGCGCGGCGCCCCTTCGACCCGACAGCCGATGAGAGAACTTCATGACTGAAACCGAGGCCGCTAGCACGGCGAGCAAGACCAATGGCTCATCCTCGAGCGCGGCGGATGGCACGGCGGAACAGCCACAGAAAAACGGCCCCATGATCCGCGCACTGAGCGTCGTGGAGGTGCTGGGCAACAAGCTGCCCGATCCGTTCTGGTTGTTCGTCATTTTGGCGGGCGCGGTGGTTGCCTTGTCCGCCGTGCTCTCGGGTGTCGGCATTACCGCGGTGAACCCCGCCGACGGTGAAGAGGTCGCAGTTCAAAACCTCCTGACCCCCGAGGGCGCGCAGCGCATGGTGGGTGAGGCCGTGGAGAACTTCGCCACATTCCCGCCGCTCGGAGTGGTCATCACCGTGCTGTTGGGTGTGGCCGTGGCCGAACGCACCGGCCTGATCAACACCGCAGTGAAACTCGTGGTCTCCCGTGTGTCCGCCGGATGGTTGACGTTCGTCCTGGCTTTGGCCGGTGTGACCGGCTCGGTCGCCTCTGACGCCATTGTTGTGGTGTTGATTCCCCTGGGCGCTGCGGCGTTCAAGGCCGCCGGCCGCTCTGCTGTGCTGGGCGCCGTGATCGCGTTCGTCTCGTCCTCGGCGGGTTTCAATGCCTCACTCATTGTGAACCTGACCGACCCGCTGTTGGGCGGCATCACCCAGTCCGCGGCTCAGCTGGTGGATCCCGAATACACGGTCTCCCCGATTGCCAACTACTTCTTCTCGGCTGCCTCGGCCGTGGTGCTTGCCCTGGTGATCACATTGGTCTCCGAGCTGGTGCTCACCAAGGTCTCCAAGCGCTATGAAGCGAACGAGTTGGACCAGCAGGAGGCCGCCGAGCGAGCCGCCCAGGAGGACGGCAACGGTGACCAGGCCGAAACCCTCACCGGCAAGGACCTCTCCTCGACCTCCCCGCGTGAGATCCGGGGTCTGATCGCGGCCATGATCGCGCTGGCCATCGGTCTGGCGATCTACTTCATCCTGATGTTCATGCCCAACACCCCGTTCCCCGGTGAGGACGGGTCGCCCCTGACATCCGTGCTCATCAGTGGTGTGGCCGTGCCGATCGGGCTCCTGTTCTTCCTGTGCGGCTCCGTCTACGGTTGGGTCGCGGGCACGCTGAGTAAACCCTCGGACATCCCACCCATGATGGCTTCGGCCATCACCCAGGTGGCCCCGTTGATCGTTCTGTTCTTCGCGGCCTCGCAGTTCATCGCGTGGTTCGACTGGTCCAACATGGGCACGGTGCTCGCCATTAGAGGCTCGGAACTCCTCGGCGACGCCGGGGTGCCCACCGTGGTCCTGTTCGCCGGGTTCGTGCTTCTGGTCGCGGTGGTGAACATCATGATCACCTCGGGCTCCGCGCAGTGGACGCTGACCGCGCCCGTGGTCGTACCCATGTTCATGTACCTGTCGATACCGCCCGAAACCACGCAGATGCTGTTCCGAATCGGCGACTCGCCCTCGAACGTGATCTCGCCACTGAACCCGTTCTTCGCCATGACCCTGGGGTTCATGCAGCGCTGGTACCCCAAAGCGGGCATCGGAACGCTGATGTCTTTGACCATCCCGGTGTCCCTGGCCATGCTGGTGGTCTGGTTCCTGTTCTTCCTCGCGTGGTGGGGCCTGGGCATCCC
>NZ_JAUNPE010000143.1 GCF_030536815.1 Kocuria sp. | reverse complement strand
CCTTCGACCGACAAGCGTGTCAACCAAATGGGTAACTGGTGGGACACCGCGATGGCCTGAGCGCCGTCGCCACCGATCTCCACCGCCCGGCGGGCCAGATCGCGGACGGCCTCGGCCATGCGGGTTACCTGGTGCCGGTAGGGTTCGCCCCACGAGGGACGCAGCGGGTTGAGCATGTAGGGCCAATGCTTGGGATGGGACAGTACTTTCTCGTCCACATGCAAACCTTGGAAGTGATTGCGGGGTTCAATGATGCGCTCTTCGGTGACCACGTCCAATTCCAGCTCACGGGCCACGGGTGCCGCGGTCTCCCGGGCTCGGGTCAGTGGGGATGACGCCAACACAACGTAGCGGTCCCCCTGGTTCACACGAGCCCTGAAGTCCGCGGCGGCGGCTTCGGCCATGCGCGCCCCGAGCTCGGACAAATGGAAATCCGGCATGCGTCCGTAGACGATCGCGTCAGGGTTGTGGACCTGGCCATGGCGCAGCAAATGAACGGTGGCGGAGGACATAATGACAGTCTCTCAAAACCCCGGCCACCGCCCAATTCAGGGGCCTCCAAGGCAACGACCGCGAACCGTGGAGGCCCGCCCGCTGCGTGGCCCAGGATTCCCCGCCTCCGTCAGCTCAATACGTCGCGCAAACGCCGCTCGTCAATGCGCAGCTGATCCCACGGGACCCCGTCCACGAACACGACCGGGATGAAATTCGCGTAGTCGCGCAGCAGGGCTGCATCCGTGGTGATGTCCACCTCCGAGAACTCGCTACCGGTGTCCTGGCACGCGGCTCTGACCACGGTGCGTGCGTCCGCACACAAGTGGCACCCGTCCTTGGTGAGCAACGTCACGTGATGAGCGGGGGCAGCTGTCGTCCAATTTTCTGCAGACAACAGGGGCTTCTGGGGATTCCGGGGCAAGCTCATGGGCCCATGCTACGGGCACGCAAAAGGCCCCGCTCCTGGGGAACGAGGCCTGCCGCGATGTCGCTTTACTTCTTGTTGCGACGCTGGTGACGAGTCTTACGAAGCAGCTTGCGGTGCTTCTTCTTGGACATACGCTTGCGGCGCTTCTTAATGACTGAACCCATAGGATCCCTCGCATTGTTGTAGACGATGACTGTTTGAACGGGTCGCGCCTGAACGCCACCCCGCCGGCCGGCTAACCGGACGGCAAAATCCGCATGAACGGCAAACTATTGATCCACCCTACCGCCTGAGCACCGATTCCCTGAAAATGAGCGCTCACGCACTGGCCTGACGGGCCTGCTTCAGACCCACGGGTGGATTGCCCCTCGACTCCGCCGCATCACCGTGATCATCGATCTCACCGTCGCGGCCGCGGTCCGGATCGAGCCCGGCCTCCCGGTACTGGAAAGTGATGTGTTCGATGGTCAAGCGAGATGCCATGTGGAAGTCACCCGCCTCCAACGCGCCGAAGATCGCACGGTGCTCGGCACGGATCCGGCTGGTTGTGGTCGACCACAACGGAACATGACCGACCAGGGCCATGGTGTATTCGTACATGGAATCGCGCAGCGCCGTGAAGAGCGCCGTGATGGCCGTATTTCCGCAGGACTTCACCAGCGCGATATGAAAGCTCACGTACAAATTGTGGAATTGCTTCAGACCCACATCATCTCGGTCCATTTCCACCATGATGGATCGCAATTCGGAAACGGGAACGTTAGCTTCCGTGGCATTCTCCAAGGCCCAGGATTCCAACTGCACCCGCGCCTGAACAATGTCACGCAACGGATACTCGGAAGTAGCCATGTGTAGCCGCAACGCGGGCCCCGCAGAAGCGGCCGGCTCTCGCACCAGAATGGGCAGGATGGAACGGTGCGGGCCGTCGAACAACTTAATGATGCCCCGAGCCTCCAGCTCCTTCAGGGTCTCCCGCATGGAGTTACGTGAGACCCTGAAGATCGCCGCGAGGTCTTTGTCGATGGGCAACTGCTGACCCAGCACGAGGTTGCCGTCGAACAGCTCGTTCTCAAGCCATTGCAGAACCTCACGATGCGTTGCCATGGTCACCAACCTCAAGTCATGTGTCGAGCACGTGCCAACCACGGCAGGTGCTTCGACTCACGAGCTTACTGGGTATCGCTGAAAAATCAGATCAGACCCTGGGCCGACATTGCGCGTGCCACCTTGATGAATCCCGCAATGTTGGCGCCGGCCACATAGTTACCGGGCATTCCGTATTCATCGGCCGTTTCAGCGCAGCGGTGATGAATTCCGCGCATGATTTCCAGCAAACGCTGCTGCGTGTAGTCAAAGGTCCACGAGTCTCGAGAAGCATTCTGCTGCATTTCCAGAGCGGACGTGGCCACGCCGCCGGCATTGGCCGCCTTGCCCGGAGCGAAGAGTACGTTTGCGTCCTGGAACATACGGATCGCTTCGGCGGTGGTGGGCATGTTGGCTCCCTCGGCCACGACCTCCACTCCGTTGGCCAACAGCTTCTTGGCCTGACGGCCGTTGAGCTCGTTCTGGGTGGCACACGGCAACGCCACGGAGCCGGGAACATCCCACACGGAACCGTCGGAGATGAATCGTGCACGACCACCCTTGCGCTCGGCGTACTGGCTGATGCGTGCGCGCTCCACCTCCTTGACCTGCTTCAGCAGATCCAGGTCGATGCCATCGGGATCCATCACGTACCCGCTCGAATCGGACGCGGTCAGCACCTTGGCACCCAACGACTGCGCACGCTCAATGGCGTAGATCGCCACGTTGCCGGAACCGGACACGAGCATTTCCCGGCCGTCCATGTCCTGGCCGCGGGTCTTGAGCATCTCTTCCGCGAACATCACGGTGCCGTAGCCGGTGGCTTCGGTGCGCACCAGCGAACCGCCCCAGGCCAAACCCTTACCGGTGAGGACACCGGATTCGTAGCGGTTGGTGATGCGTTTGTACTGGCCGAACAGGTAACCGATCTCACGGCCACCCACACCGATGTCACCCGCGGGGACGTCCGTGTACTCGCCGATGTGGCGGTACAGCTCGGTCATGAAGGACTGGCAGAACCGCATGATCTCGGCGTCGGAGCGACCGGAGGGATCGAAGTCCGAGCCACCCTTACCGCCGCCAATGGGCATGCCGGTCAGGGAGTTCTTGAAGATCTGTTCGAAGCCCAGGAACTTGACGATGCCCAGGTAGACCGAGGGGTGAAAGCGCAGTCCACCCTTGTAGGGGCCCAGTGCGGAGTTGAACTCCACGCGGAAGCCGCGGTTGATCTGCACGTGGCCGTTGTCATCGGTCCAGGGCACGCGGAAAATGATCTGTCGCTCGGGTTCGCAGATCCGTTCCAGGATGGCCGATTCGAGCAGGTCGGGGTGGCGCGCCACCACGGGGCCCAGCGATTCGAAGACTTCGTCCACTGCCTGATGGAACTCGGACTCACCGGGGTTGCGAGCAATCACTGCTTGTCGAATCGGAATCAGATTCTCGTGCATGGGTCTCCTGCCGTCTATCGGTTGTAGGTGCTCACCGAGCCATCATCGCCGCGGGCTGCGCCCACGACGCCGGAACCCGGTGAGAGTGGACAGCAGACCGCTCTGACGCCGGTGTGCGCCTCCGCTGCGCACAGGTGGAATCCCGAATTCGGGTTTCGTGGAGTTCGAACCATCGGATTCGGCTGAATCCGCGCTGGGCTCAGCGGAAGTAACGTCGGTGTTGGCTCCCACACTAGCGCCTGTGACGTCCACCTCCGTGCCCAAGGCAACAGCATCGGGAAGGGTGGAACTGTTGGATACCTCGGGGTCTTCCAGAAGTTCTTGCACATTTTTAGGCTCCGAGGGTTCTGGATCATCCGAGATCACATCAAACACGGGGGCTTCTGCAATCTCGGGCTCGAGCTCCACGGATTCGGACGTTTCGTCGCGGACGGTCTGCCCGTCATCCTGCGCGAGTTCTTCCATGACCTCCGGTGCGCCGAACCAGGGGAGAGTGCGCGGTTCGTCAATGGCAACGGGGGCCGCCTCGGGGGTTCCGGTTAGTTCGTCCGTCGCCGGCCCTTCGGAGTCCGTGGGTTCCTCGGTGTCCACCGGGTCTTCGGTGGCCGACAGCAGATCCTCGATCCAGGCGGTCACCTCGCGCAGGGGCTGCGCTTGGACGCTGTAGTAGCGCTTCTGCCCCTCAGCGCGCGTTGCCACCAGTCCCGTATCCCGCAGAACCTTGAGGTGCTTGGACACGGTGGGCTGGGAGACTTTCAGTTCTTCGACCAACTCTCCCACCGGACGGGGGCCGTGGCGCAGTGCGGACAGGATCCGGCGCCGAGTGGGATCGGAAAGAGCTGAATATGAATCATTGGCCATAGGATTCACCCTAAACGTGAACCCCGACCGGGCCCCAATCAGTCTCAGTCGTACCAGGGGTCCAGGCCCCAGTGAGGGAAGACTTCCTTGCGGGTGGCCATGATGGAGCGGTCGGTCTCGTCGTTGGGGTCGAATCCGATCTCCCAGGATCGCCACCACAGGTCCACGTTGTCACCCATCATTTCGGGTGCGTGGCCGCCGTATTTCTCGGTCATGTACGTGCGCCATTCCTGCGGAACGGGCGTGGTCACCGCTACGGGATGACCACTGGAAACACCCACCAGGTGCGCCCAGGAGCGCGGCACGGCGTCGTGGCAGTCGTAGCCGCCTCCACCCGTGGCGATCCACCGGCCCTCGCACATCTCGTCCGCGAGATCGGAGACTGCCAGGGCGATCTGCCGCTGCCCGTCGATGCTTACACGCAGGTGGGTCAGCTCGTCCTGGAAGTGGGAATCGCAACCATGCTGGGACACGATCACTTCGGGACGGAACTCGCGCACCAACTGGGGCACCACGGCGTCGAACGCGCGCAACCACTGGGAGTCGTCCGCGCGCGTGGGCAGGGCCACGTTGATCGAGGTACCTGCGCACTGACCCTCTCCGATCTCGTTGGCGAAACCCGTTCCGGGAAACAACGACAACCCGGTCTCGTGCAGAGAAATGGTCATGACCCGAGGGTCCTCGAAGAAGATCGACTGGGTGCCGTCACCGTGATGGCCGTCCACATCGATGTAGACCACACGCTGCACCCCGTTGTCCAGGAGGTGCTGAATGGCCACCGCGCAATCGTTGTACACGCAGAACCCGCTGGCCTTGTCCTTGGCGGCGTGATGCATGCCGCCGCCAAAATTCACGGCGTGAACGGCCCTGCCGTCCAGGATGTCCACGGCCCCCTGGTAGGTGCCGCCCACCAATCTGGCGCTGGATTCGTGAATACCTTCGTACGCGGGGGTGTCCTCGGTCCCCAACCCGCATTCCGGAATTTCTTTCGTGGGATCGGCAGACACTTCATGTACCGATTTCACGTAGTCCGCGGTGTGAGCCAGCTGGAGGACCTGGTCATCCGGAACTTCTGGGACCTCGACCCGAACATTCTCTGCGGTGTCCAGGCCCAGTTGCTGCACCAATCGCATGGTGGCGTCCAAGCGGGACGGGCGCATGGGGTGGTAATCCCCGAAGTTGTACTGGAGCAACTGGGGATCCCAATAAACACTGGTGGGGTACACGGC
>NZ_JAUNPE010000142.1 GCF_030536815.1 Kocuria sp. | reverse complement strand
GGGCCTGGATCAACGGAACGGTGAGGGCCCCGAGCGTGCTGGTCACGGTGTCTCCTAGTCAATTGCCGGGTCGTTGCCCCACCTCATCGCGCCCACTGGGAGCTGTCAAGGGCGAACCGTCAAATGACTTGGACAATGCACCAAATCGCATGGCACCGCGGCGCTGCTCCGCCTCGTGATCAATACCCAGCGGAATGTGCTGGCGGTCGCGCAGGCACAAGGCCGCCACCAGACCAATAATGGCCATGGCGATCAGGTATCCGGAGATCGCAACTGTCCCACCGGTGCGCTGCAGAAGGGCTTGGGCGATGAGAGGGGAAAATGCACCGCCCAAAATTGCACCCAGGGCGTACGAGATCGAGACACCGGAGAAGCGGATGGACGCCGGAAAAATCTCGGAGTACCACGCGGCTTGAGGGCCATAGGTCAGACCCAGCCCAACGCTGAAGAACGCCAACCCCAGGAACAGCGAACCGGTGGTCCCCATGTCGGCGAGCAAGAACAGCGGGAAGGCCGCCGCCATTAGGAGGATGTATCCAATGATGTAGGTACTCCTACGCCCAATCCGATCGGATAGCCACCCTCCCGCCAGGGTGAAGACCAGCCACAACGCCGCACTGGCCGTCACGACGAGCAACACCGACGTGCGACCAAGGCCCACCGGCCCTGAAGGATCCGTCGCGTAGCTGGTGATGAACCCTCCCGTTGTCATGTACCCGGCCGCATTGTTACCCGCGAAAATCAGGGCACACAGGATCACCAAGGGCCAGTACGTGCGAAGCAGCACGGCAATGGGAACGCTGGTCTGCTCAGCGCGTTCCGCAATTTCCTCGAACACCGGGGACTCCTCGACGGCGCGACGCACGAAGTAGCCGACCACGATCATGATGAATGAGATGAGGAACGGAACGCGCCACCCCCATTCCACGAATGCCTCGCCGGGTGAAACAACGCCGGTCATCAAAGCCATGACACCGGATGCCAGCAGCATGCCCAGGGGCACCCCAATCTGGGGAAGAGCACCCATGATGCCCCGACGTTCCTGGGGCGCATGCTCGACAGCCATCAGCACCGCGCCGCCCCATTCACCTCCGGCAGAGATGCCCTGGAGGACGCGTAACAGGAGGAGCATCACGGGCGCAGCCACGCCGATGGCCCCGTATGTGGGGAGCAAGCCGATCAGCGTGGTTGCAACGCCCATACCCACGAGCGTGATGACCAGGATGGCGCGGCGACCGATACGGTCACCGAAGTGGCCGGCCAAGAACGCACCCAGGGGGCGGAACAGGAAGGAAATACCCACCGACGCGAACGCCAGGAGCAGGGAGATTTGGGGACCGGCAGGTTCGAAGAACAACTGCGAAAAAACCAGTCCGGCCGCGGTGCCGTAAATGAAGAAGTCGTACCACTCGATCGTGGTGCCGATGACGGTAGCCGCCCCAACTCTGCGTTGAGTGGCTCGCTTTGACGGTGCATTGTTTGACATGAGAATCCTCTGAATGGAGCGCACCTGGCTGGTCCGCTTGTGAGGTTGAACCGAAGGAACGCTGAGCGCTTACGCCGCCGGGGCGCTCGCGAGCACGTCTTTCAAATTGATGGACGCATCTGCAGCTTGTTCAGGGCTCAGGGCGACGTTGGCCGCCAGTATCTTCCGGGCCGCCATATGAACCGCCGGGTTGTTGACGGTTTCGACCGCGATCAGCTGATCGTTGCGGTAACAGAACACGGCGAGCTTCCGCTCCGTGTGCTCTCTGACCACGATTCGATCGACGCCTGCGGACAAACCCGCTATTTGAAGCTTCCACGGTCCCTGGATCGACCAAAACCATGGAACTTGGTCGTAGTCATCACCCGCGCCGGTAATACCCCCGGCCACGTGCCGGGCCTGATCCGTGGCGTTCTGGACCGATTCCAGTCGCAACGGATGCTCGGAGCGGGCACTCGGAAAAACGGCACAGTCGCCCACGGCAAAGATGTGAGGGTCACTGGTCCTCAGGTTTCCATCGACGACAACCCCGTTGTCGACGTCCAGCCCCGCATCCTCCGCCAGTCCGGTCCGCGGCAGAACTCCGATTCCGGTCACCACGAGATCCGCGGGAATCCGGCGTCCCTTGGCCGTCTCCACTTCTTGGACTCGCCCGTTCTCACCGCGCAATGCCGTCACGGAATCTCCGAAGCTGAAGCTCACGCCGGCGTCAGAGTGGGCAGCTGAGAACCATTCGCCGGTTGTCGCGCTGACCGCGCGCGCCATGGGGCGCTCGTTACGGTCAACGATCGTGACGTCGATTCCGCGTTGGCGCGCTGTCGCCGCCAGTTCCAAGCCGATGAAGCCCGCCCCGGCCACCACCAGGCAAGAGGCCTCCCCCAGATGATCGGACAGGATCTGAGCATCCTGCATGTTCCGGAGCGTGACCACTCCAGCTAGGTCCGCCCCCACACACTCCAATGTTCTCGGTGCGGCGCCGGTGGCGAGGACCAGAAAGTCATACGGCAAGTTCGTGCCGTCGCCCAGAGAAATGCGGCGGGCCCGTCGATTGATGGAGTGCACAACCTTGCCGCGAAGAAACTCGACCTGGTTGGTCTCGAACCATTGCTCGCCCCGCAAAAGCAATGGCTGTGGCGCGCTCGCGGCGCTCGTGTACTCCTTGGAGAGAGGTGGTCTCTGATACGGCAAGCAGTCTTCGTCACTGATGATTGTGACCGGACCCGTGTGACCGTTACTACGGAGGGAATCGGCTACTTCGATCCCCGCGTGACCGGCACCAACGATCACCACGGACGGTGCCTGACCGGAGAAAGCCGTGTCCCGTTGCGCGGGGCGATTCAAGAGGATGCTCGACATGGTCGTCACACCTGCGATTCCGGAACGTCCACGTCGATTCGTTCCAGGGACCCGTCAATGGGAATCTGACAACCCAGACGACTGTTGTCCTGGCGCGGGTCCGCCGTGCATTCCAGCATTTCTTCTTCATCGTCGCTGATGGGCGGCAGCTGATCCAGGAACTCGTCTCGAACGTACACGTGGCACGTGGCGCACATGGCTTGGCCCCCGCACTCTCCCACGATCCCGCTCACCCCGTTGTTCACGGCGGCTCGCATGACCGTAGTCGTCTCGTCTGTTTCGATGGTCGAGGTGGAGCCGTCCGGCTGGTGGTAATTGATTGTGGCCATGATCATCCTTTGATTTGTGACGTGGCTCGTCGGATCGCGCGGAGCCCGAGGTCAGGAAATGTGAGGTTGTGGGGTCAGCCCCACAAGACGGGCATATGGGTCATCCCGCGGAATACCCACCCTTCGATCACGGCGGGGTCTTCTGGGTCCAGGCGCAGCCCGGGTAGTTCCGCAAAGACCTCCGGCATGGCCACTCCGGCAACCGATGACCGCCCCACCCAGGTGCCGGCGCAGTAGTGCTGTCCGCCGCCGAATGCCAAGTGAGGGCGCTTCGGTCGGTTGATGTCGAACGACTCGGGGTCGTCCCAGACTTCGGGATCCCGGTTGGCCGAGCTCACCACCACACCCAACCGCGCTCCCGCTGGCACTTTGACCCCTTCAAGAACGGTGTCCTCAACCACTTCGCGGGGATACATACCAATGGGAGCAACCCACCGGACGGACTCCTCGAAGGCTGCCGCGAAGAATTTCGGATCCGCCATGACTTGGTCCCGCTGCTCGGGGTGAGTCAAGAGGGCCCACACCGTAGTGCTCAGAACATCCCGGGGTTCATTGAGGCCACCGCCGATGGTCATTTTCAAATTGGCGCGGATGGCGTCCATGGGGATGGGCATGGACGCCAGGCCGGACAGAAGGCTCGAATCCGGGTTGTCCTTGAGGTAGGGCAGCATCTCGTCGATGGCTTGATCGACTTCCGCGGCTGAGCGTTCTGATTTGGCCCAGACCTCGGGATCATCCGCGTAGTTTCCGGTGCCATTGATCATGGTCTGGCTCCACCGCTGCATGTCCTGCTGCGAGGCGTTGTGGAAACCGCAGATCAGCCGAAGGTTCTCCGCAGCGTAGGGAGCAGCGTAATCCCAGATGAAATCGGCACCCGGCCCTTTGGACTTCAGCTCATTCAGGTACTTGGCGCTGTTCTGCCGGAAGATCGCGTTCCAGTGGTTCTTGATCGTGGCCGGACGCAGTGTGCTGCCGTATGAGGCACGGTCTACTTTGTGCTCGGGATCGTCTTTCCGGAGCATTGAATGACCCATGGCCCGCTTCATCAGCGATCCGGTTTCATTGGCGGAGAACCGGTCCGCATCCTGTTCAACGATGTGGCACGCCTCGTAGGTCAACACCATGTACCGGTTCACGGCGGGCACCCAATGGACCGGAGCTTCCGAGCGAAGTTTCTCGTAAATCGGATAGGGGTTGTCGTGGAGGTCACTGATGGTGACCCAGTCTGCCGTGGGGCAGTCGATGGCGTCTGCAACTGCGGGGTTCATGATCGTCGAGCTCCCTGGGTGGATCGCGGTTCTGTTCGAGGTCTTCACACCAGTGTGAGCTGGATCGCTTGTATCGAAAAGCAGAACTAATATTTGTACTACCCAAGAAAAATTGAGGAACGAGCTTGCGAGGTGCTGAGGTCCCATGGTCAGTTACACCCTGCGCCAGCTCGAGTACTTCGTGACCGTTGCTCAGCTGGGCAGCATCGCTGGTGCGGCGGCGAAGTTGCACGTTTCCGCGTCCGCCATTGCTAGCGCCCTGACCGACCTGGAACGGGCCCTTGACGCGCAACTCTTGCTGCGCCGTCGTTCTCACGGAGTTGAACTCACGTCATCCGGACGGGAAGCATTCTCGCGGGCCCTCAATTTGCTGCGTGAAGCATCCGAACTCGGCCGCGTCGAGGCCCTCGATGAAAACCTCTCGGGAACTCTTCGACTGGGCAGCTACGCCACGCTGGGGCCTACCGTGTTAGCCGAACTGTTGGGCGAATATGCCCAGCAGCATCCACGGGTCGATCTGGACTTTGTCATTGGCAGCCAGTCGGAGCTGTTCCATGAACTCCAAACAGGAACTATCGATGCGGCCCTCGTGTACGCGTTCTCACTCCCAGACGATCTGGGGATCCTGCCCTTGAAGCACCTACCCCACACAGTTGTGATGGCGGAGAATCACAGGCTGGCCTCCAAACCGTCGGTTTCCATCCAGGATCTCGCGGACGAACCGCTCATCCTCCTGGATGTGCACCCGAGTCGCGAGAACACGATGTCCCTCTTCGAACAAGCCGGGATACGACCACGCATCAGGTTTCGCGCCACGGATTACGAGGTCACCCGCTCGCTCGTGGGTAAGGAGTTGGGTTGTGCCATCTTGATTCAACACCCCCATGGGGATTTCACATGGACTGGACGCGAACTGACCGTCCGTCCGCTGACGTCCCAAGCGCCCCCGGTCGACATCTGTCTGGTTTGGAACAAGTCGATCCGAATGAACCCACCTACCATTGCATGCGTGGAACTCGCGAGAAACATCTTTTCAGTTGGCAACCAGGGCAATCAGTCGTGACGATTGCCGACCAAAGTCGTCCCGTCATCAAGGTGACCGGTGTGGTGCTGCGCCGCGCGAACGGTGATGTA
>NZ_JAUNPE010000300.1 GCF_030536815.1 Kocuria sp. | reverse complement strand
AGCGCATGCGCCAGGACCGATTGCGGAATGCGAGCGCCAAGGAACCGGAAGAAGCGCCGTCGTTGCTGGGTTACGCAATGACGCGCTGGAAGAGCAAACGCAACGGGTCCACGGACCAGCGGTAATCCGTTTCGGGCGCCGCAAATCCGTTCAGCGATCCCCTCCGCCTGAGATGCTCCGGATTTCATCCCTGAGGATCTCGATGGCGCGGTCCTTGTCCTCGGGTGCATCCCGGTGCATGAGATGCAGAGCGAGGCCATCCGTAAGGGCGTGCAGTCGCTGGCCGTTCCGCGTCGCTTCTGGGCCGGGAGCCTCCGGATCTTCCTCGCGCAGCAGGGCAGCCAATCGAGTACACGCGGAGGCCAGCTGGTCGTGCGCGGCATCCCGCAGCGTCTTGAGTTCGGGCACCGCCGCGGCCTCAGCAATGAGTGCAACGTTGACGTCCATTTCCGCCCGGGTCTGCTCGGTGAAGGGCACCAGGTTCTTGACCACAGTGAGGACGTAATCTTCAGCGCTGCTCTCCCGAGGAAGATTCACGATGCGTTCGTATACCCGCTCCATCATCAATTCGGCGGAGAACATGAGCAGTTCGGTGCGTGTGGGGAACACATGCCGCAACGACCCCACAGCAAGGCCCGCCTCTTCCGCCACCGTTCGCACGGAGACCGCAGAAACACCTGATCTGAGAATTACCCGCCACGCGGCCTCAGCAAGTTCGGCCTTGCGTGCTTCGCGGTCGATTCTGGAGGGCATAACCCCAAACTAGCACGATCGTGCTAGTTTGGTCTGGCACGCCCGTGCTAGTCCAAGTAGGAAGGCCCTCATGGAGACCCTTGGGATTCTTGCGGTTCTCGCCCTGGTCGATTCCACCAGTTTCGGTACCCTGCTCATCCCGATCTGGCTGCTCATGGCGTCCGGCCGCCTGAGGATCGGCCGCTTGCTCGTCTACCTGGCCACGGTGGTGGCGGCGTATTTCGTCATTGGCGTGGTGATCATGTTGGGCGCCACGGCGTTCATCGGCACTTTCGGGGATGCACTGGAATCCCGCGCCGCGTACATCATTCAATTAGTGGTGGGAATCGGCCTGGTCACCCTGAGCTACGTCATGGACCCAGGTACCAAGCGGGCCAAGCGCATCGCCGCCGAGCGCGAGGCGGCCGGCGGCGACGCAGCGGCGTCGACCGGCGGTCGAATCTCGCGCTGGCGCGGCCGAATCCTGGGCGCTGACGGCGCGCCCGCCAGCAAGCGTGCCGGGTCCCTGGCTGCGCTCATGGGCCTTGCCCTGGCGGGGGTCTCGCTCGAGGTGGCCACGATGGTTCCGTACCTGGCGGGCATCGGCATCATTTCGTCGACCAGCCCGAGCCTGGCGGTTTCGCTGTTGATGCTCGCCGGGTACTGCCTGGTGATGATTGCGCCGGCGTTGATCCTGACGCTCGGACGATTGGTAGCCCGCAATGCGCTGGAGCGCCCGCTGTCCGCGCTGGACCGCTGGCTCTCGAAGAACGCCCAGTCCACCACCTCCTGGATCATCGGCATTGTGGGTGTGCTATTAGCCGTTAACGCCTTCGGGATGTTGCAGGCGATGTAGCTGCGCTGCTGTCGCTGCTCAGTAGTTGCGTCGCGCTCGGTTCCTGAGTTCCGCACGGGCGCTCGTGGCAAAGCCTGGCGGGCTAGCTCGAACCATCCAGGCCGCGCAACCGCTCCATCTCACGGCGGTCCTTCTTGGTGGGCCTACCGGCACCCCGGTCACGGCGACCCACGGGAACACTGAGTTCGGCCGGCCGCGGCGGCGAATGATCGATGTAGCACTGCGCTGCCACCGGGGCACCCACGCGCTTGACGATCAACTTGG
>NZ_JAUNPE010000299.1 GCF_030536815.1 Kocuria sp. | reverse complement strand
TAGCCGTCCCGCGCCTTGATCTTGTAGAGCTGGCCCAGCAGGGACTCCGTAAATGCGCTGGCCGCGCCGATGGCCGCAATGGTCCACATCCAGAAGACGGCGCCCGGGCCGCCCAGGCTGATGGCAATGGCGACGCCGGCAATGTTTCCGGTTCCCACGCGGGCGGCCGCGGAGACGGTGAACGCGCGGAAGGACGAGATGCCCTTCTTACCGTCCTCGGCGTCACCGGGCGGGTCGGTGAGGACTCGGAACATCTCGGGAAGGCCGCGTAGCTGGATCACCCCGGTGCGAATGGTCAGATAGAGACCCACACCAATGAGAATGGCGAACACGACATACCAGACGTACTCTCCCGCCGTTGCGACAAGTTCTGTTAATGCATCCATGCGACTACCCGGGCCTCTCCCTCAAGACGGCCCCGCTCACCCCTGCCTGGATCGGACGGGACCGGGTACCTAGCGTGTGCTGTTGCACTGATCTAGGTCACAGTAGCCGAAACTGCAGCCGGGATGTGAGTACGGCTCAGCCTTTTGGCTTATGGGTCTAGTTGTTGTTGTCCCGCTCGGAGTGTGGATTCGGAACCTGGTGAAGTGAAGCCGTTGAGGTGGTGGAACCGGCACCGGTCGAGTTCTCCCGACCAACCCGGAAGACGCTGACCACGGGGCGCTCCGCGAGCACGGGGAACGCCCCGGTGAACCCCTCTCGCTCCGCGGCGATCGCGCGAACCCTGCCCCGAACCATGATCCAACCGATCATCAGGATGGGGATGAGCAGCAGGGAGGATCCCAGGGTCAAAGTACCCACGGGGTAGTCCACGGCCATGAGCACCATCACACCCGCCAGGAACGCAAGGGTCAGCCAATTGGTGAAGGGCGCCAGCGGAGCCCGGTAGGTGGGCCGGTTGTAGAACCCCTGTCGTGCCATGGAGACGTACTTCTTGTGGGACAAGGTGATGGCGGCCCAGCCCGCCATGGTTCCCAGAGCGGCAAGGTTCAACACGATCTCGAACGCCTGCTCGGGAACCACGAAGTTCAGACCCACGCCCAGCACGGCCACACCGGCGGTCATCAGAATGCCCCCGAACGGGACACCGGAATTCGTGAGCTTGCCGGCGAACTTGGGTGCGGAACCCGCCTGTGCCATGGAGTGCATGATGCGACCGGTGGAGTACAGGCCGGCGTTCAGCGAGGACAGCGCCGCGGTGATCACCACGAGCTGCATGATGGGCCCGGCCGCACCCACCCCAATGGACGAGAAGAACGTGACGAACGGGCTCTCGGTAGCACTGTAGGCGGTATAGGGAAGCAGCAAACACAGCAGCAGCACCGAGCCCACGTAGAACACGGCAATGCGCAGGATCACGGTGTTGATGGCCCGCGGGATGACCTTTTCCGCGTTGCGGGTCTCTCCGGAGGTGGTGCCCACCAACTCGATGCCGGCGTACGCGAAGACCACGCCCTGCACCACGATCAACGCGGGGAGAATACCGGCCGGCAGCAGACCGCCGTTTTCCTGGATCAGGGAGAAACCCACCTCGGAACCGGTGGGTGTACCGAAGATGACGAAGAAGACTCCGACGATCAGGAAGATCACGAGGGCCAATACCTTGATGAGTGAGAACCAGAACTCCAGCTCACCGAACACCTTGACCGACACCATGTTGAGTGAGACCACAAGGATCACCACGATCAATGCCAGGATCCACTGTGGGAAATCCGCCAGGAATTGGCTGTACTGCCCGAACCACTTGATGTAAATGGCAATGGCCGTGGCGTCCGCCACCGCGGTCATGGCCCAGTTCAGCCAGTACAACCACCCGGACACGTACGCGGCCTTCTCGCCGTAGAACTCACGCGAATACGAGACGAACGA
>NZ_JAUNPE010000298.1 GCF_030536815.1 Kocuria sp. | reverse complement strand
CCCGAGGACCGCCCGGTGTCCGAGGACGAGCTGGGAGATCTGGCCGGACGCGTGACCCAGGTGCCGTGGGACGAACTGATCGAGACCAGCGACTACATTTCGCTGCACGTGCCGCTCACGGAGGACACCACCCACCTGATCAACGCGGAAGTGCTGCGCCGGATGAAGTCCACCGCGGTGTTGGTCAACACGGCCCGCGGCCCGGTAGTTGATGAAAATGCATTGGTCCGAGCGCTGCGAGATCGTGAGATCTTCGCCGCCGGGTTGGATGTGTTCGAGAACGAGCCCCACCTGGCCGAGGGTCTGGCCGATTTGCCCAACGCGTTCCTGCTGCCTCACGTGGGCTCCGCCGAGGTCGGTTCGCGCTCGGGCATGGCGCGCAAGGCCGCGGAGAATGCCGTGGCCATGGCGCGCGGTGAGACCCCGCCGTATGAGGTCACACCGTAAGACTCAGCGGGCCTTACAGTGTGCGGATCAGCTCGTACCACCGCGCAGCTCGGCGATGATCTGCGCGGTGGCGCGGATCGCGTGGTCGATATCCGCCTCGGTGGTTTCCCTGCCCAGGCTGAAGCGCACGGACGTGGTGGCCACCTCGGCGGGAACACCCAAGGCCGTGAGCACGTGGGACGGTTCCGAGGAGCCGGTCGCGCACGCGGACCCGGACGAGACCAACACACCCTGATTCTCCAGATCCACGAGCACGGTCTCACCGTTCACGCCGGGGAAGCAGAAGAACGCATTGATCGGCAGGCGCGAGATCCCGTTCAACCCCGGCGACGCTCCGGTTTCACGCGGGTCCGGGCCGGTGAGGAGTGCGCCCGGTACGGAGCCGAGGATCCCGTGAATCAGACGGTCCCGCAGTGCGGTGACCCGGGCGGCGTATTCCTCCCGTTCCCGCTCCGCGAGCTGAAGGGCGGTGGCCAATCCCACAGCGCCGGCCACGTTGGAGGTGCCCGAGCGGCGCCCTCGTTCCTGGCCCCCACCGCTCATGAGCGTGCGCAGGGGAGTGCCACGTTTGACCCACAACAGTCCGAGGCCCTGAGGCGTGCCGAACTTGTGCCCCGCCAGACTCAGCGCGCTGACACCGAGCTCGTTGACGTCCAACGGAAGGGTTGCCGCACTCTGGACCGCGTCCGTGTGCAGTGGAACTGCGAACTCCGCTGCAATCCGGGCGAGCTCGGGAATGTTCTGTACGGTCCCAACTTCGTTGTTCGCGAGCATTACGGAAGCCACGGCGACCGAGCTGGACCCCGGGGTGCTACCGGATCGGGAGCGGGCGGCGTCGTCCTCGGCCAGGGCGGCACGGAAGGTGTCCGGGGAGACGAAACCCGCCGAATCCACGGGCAACTCCACGGCGGTGAAGGCCTCGTGCCGGGCGAGCGAGTGGGCGGATTCCAGAACGGCGTCGTGCTCGATAGAGCTCACCAGGACTCGGTTCAACTCCGGACGGCGCTCCCTGCGAGCCAACGCAATGCCCTTGATCGCCAAATTATCCGCCTCGGTGCCGCCGGAGGTGAAGATGATTTCACTCGGTCTGGCTCCCAAAACGGCGGCGATGCGCCCGCGGGCGTCATTCAGTGCGCGAGCGGCGCGCTGACCGCGTTCGTGATGACTGGACGCGTTGCCGAAATTTTGGGTGAGCCACGGCCACATCGCTTCAATCACTTCGCGGCGCGGCGCGGTGGTGGCTGCGTGATCCAGGTAAATCATGGTGTGGCCTTTCGGGGTGGTTGACCTGTGATGACAGTGACGCCGAGGGGCGGAGTGCTGCAAAATAAAGTATGGAAGAAAACACGCTGACCACCATTGCCCAGTCCACGCTGAATAAGGCCCGCGAATCGTCCAGCGGTCGATCCGCGCACAACCTGTACGGC
>NZ_JAUNPE010000009.1 GCF_030536815.1 Kocuria sp. | reverse complement strand
GAACTACCACACAGAATATGCGAGTTCATAGAAAAAACCGGGATTGCCCGCGGTCTTAGGGGAGGAAAACGCAGCACCGCAATCTGGTGGGAGGCAAGTGCACGGATCCCGCGGCGAAACGGCATTTTCTGCACATGAGACTTCTGTGCTGCAGAACCCCGACTCAACCGGTCACTGCGTGAACGGCTTGGAGAAGATCGGGACCATGATGTCGCTGAAATTCTCCTCGTCGGCCATCTCCTTGCGGAAAGCACGATCCGGGTATTTGTGGGTGAATTGTTTGCGGCGGCTGGCCCACAGCGCCTCGGAGGCGAGGTACTGACCCAGGATGGCCCCCATGGACAAGCAGAACGCCGTGATGGTGGCGTCCAACAATGACTCGCCGGCGCCGTCCATGCCGAAGATCGTGCCCAGCACGCCCTGGTACACCAGCATCCCGGGGAACAGCGGCAGGAGTACGACCATCAGGGAGGCGTTGGACGCCATGTTGAGCGCGCGCGTGAGGACCACGCACACGGCCCCGGCCGCAATGGATGCGATCAAGATGGCCCCGAAGGAACTGATACCGGCGGTGGTCAGGGAAAGCATGAAGAGCATCACCAACCCGCCGAACACGCCAAGTGCTCCGAGTTTCCAACCACGTCCTCCGGAGGCGAGCGCAAAGCCGGCCGACACCAGAACGGCACCGAGCACTGACAGCCCCCAGCGGGTGTCGTCCATCTCCAGGTGTTCGATGAAGTTCATGTCCTCACCAAAGATCGGCTGCATCAAATGGATACCCAGGGTCACACCGGCGACCAGGCCGGCGGTACTGGTGACCACGTCCAAGATGCGGCCGGAGGCTGAGATGTACCATCCGGTGATGACGTCGTGCACCGCGCTGTAGGCGGCGATACCTGCCAACCAGGCAGCCAGGGACGCGACGATGCAGACCGCGGGCTGCGACGTCGAAAAGAAGAGGCCGGAGACGCATGCGCCCATAACCGCGGTGAAGCCACCCGCTGCGAGACTGAAAATCGCGGGTGCCTGGGTGCGCACGACCAGTGCGTAGACCGCATATACGGCAGCGGCAACCAAGGCGGAGCTCAGGGTCGTGACCAGTCCGCCACCCAGAATGAGAGCGAATCCGACACCGAACATTGCGAAGCCCGTGGCAGTCAGACGATGCCCGATGACACGCGATGTGGCTGTGACCTCTTCCATCTTCCGGATGGCCTCATCGATGGAGAGCTGATTCATCACAAAGGCTTCAAGTACCTCACCGGTCTCGGTACGCAGGCCAATGTCCAGCGTGCCCGGTTCGGATTCGAGGATGCGGGTGCTGGGCGCGTCGTCGGGCTCTTCCTGGTGACTGATGGTGACCTGGCCCAAGCTGACACTCACGGTGACGTTGGGCATCTCGGTCTTCTGGAAGATCGACAGGAGGGACTTGGTGGTGCTGGCCGATCCCGAACCACTCCGGATCAAAGCGTCCGCGATCAGAAAGGCCAGCTTGTAAGCCGCCTGTTCAGTGGAAAGCATGACGGTCACACTAACGTCACCACGCGGGCTGCCGCCAATGACGATAGCGGCGGAGCAACACACCTGATCAGACCCGGGTGCCACTGTCGACTCGCACCGGGCGGCTGTACTCTGTGCAAATGCAGATAATAAGATTTTTTGACGACCTGCTGAATGCCCCCCGCCAGAACGCTCTCCTTCTCGCCCGGTGCTGCTCAGTAACCACCGAAAGCCCCGTACAGTGATTCTCGCTCCGCTTCAAGGGACCACGTGGCGCCGGGTCCAGGAGGCCGAAGGTCGCCGTGTGCTTTCCGGCCATGGAGAGGGATGGATGGCGCAGGCCATCGTGGAGGAGCGGCCCGTTGGCCGCTATCTGTACTGCCCCTACGGCCCGGTGGCCCGAGACAACGAATCCTTCGACGCCGCCCTGCGCTGGCTATTCACCCAGGCTCGAGACACCCGATCGTGGTTCTTGCGCGTGGAACCACCCAGCCCGTCGGGTTGGTTTCGGCAGGCGACCGACAAGGAAATCTTCCGGCGTCGAACAGTCCTGCAAAGCCGAGGCTTCCGACGAGCGGCTCGCGCCCTGCAGCCACTCCGGACCCGGTGTCTGGACCTGACGGTGGACGAGCCGGAACTGCTGAGAGCCATGACCGGCACCAACCGCACCCTCCACCGCAGTACGGCAAAACGTGGCCTGACGATTGAGGCCAGCCACGACCCGGGGGACATCCATCATTTGATCAGCCTGCTGGCCTCGACCGCACAGCGTCAGGACTTCCGGTCTCGTGACTCCACGCATCTTAGGACCCTGGCCGAGACCACACTTCCTACCGGCGCCGGCACCCTCTTTCTCGCCCGTCAGGGTGACCAGGTGCTCAGCGCGAACCTGGTGATCGATGACGGCGGTGTGCGAATGTTCCTCCACGGTGCATCCGATCCCGCGTACCGAAAGTTGCGGGCGCAACAGTCGCTCACGGTCGCGGCCGTTCTGGACGGTCGAGAACGCAAACTTGAGGCGGCCGATCTGTTCGGGATCGCACCCAACGACGACCCCGGGCACCCGTGGGCAGGGTTCACCAAGTTCAAAGCATCGTTCGGCGGTCATGTTCTGGAGCACCTGGGGGCCTGGGACCTGCCCATTCGACCCGCCGCGTACCACGCACTGCGGGCGGTGCAGAGAATCCGGTGAGCATTGTGTGGCTGGGGTCGGGGCGTCACCCGATCATCGGCACCCAGTCAGCCCTCGAGCCGCGCACCTTCCCATGCTGCCCCTCAAGACATCACTCACCCGGATAAGACCCCACGCTCCATTGGTTACCTTCGGGGTCCGCGATGGTTGCCGAACGCCCTCCGTAGTCCTGATCCGTGGGCTCCGCAATGCTTGTGCCGTCGGCTGCGAGCGCCCTTCGGAATACTTCGTCCACTTCGGTGTCTGTGTCCACCACCAAGTAGCACTTGGCCTGCCCGACCATCTCGGCATGCGCGTGCGGGTTGTCTTTGCGCACGGACCCGAACATCACGCCGCCGTTGTCGCGCCATCGATATTGGGCATGCTCGACGACGCTCGGATCGTTGTCATCGGCATACAAGACCACCTCTTCGAACCCCAGGGCCCGTAAGAACTCCGCGCCGCGAGCGGCGTCGGTGAAGGTCAGTGAATGGAACAGCTGTGGTTTCATGTTGTGTGTCATGACCTCATCCTGCCGGGCCGGGGTACTGCAGGTCTTGAAGAAATGGGAACTCTTGCTCGCTCGTCGGCGACTGCCCCGCGAGCGTGTGCCATTCTCTCGACAGATGGGACTGATCGGCGAAACCTGCGGCGTAAGCGGCGTCGGCGAGCCTGGCACCCTGGCGGACCATCGTTCGAGCTCGGGAGAAACGGGCGAGGCGACTGAGTTGCTTGGGCGAGATGCCGACCTCGCTGCGAACCCTGATGTTGAGATACCGACGTGACCACCCGACGTCGGCGGCGGTCTGGGCCACCCCGCATCCGCGGCACAGCAATCGCCACGCGCGGCGGATGTCGGCGGGCATCAGGAACTCTTCCAGGCGGTCCAGGAGTAAAAATTCTAGGACCGCAAACCGCTGGGGCCACTCGGCTTGTTCGGCAATCCGAGCGTATTCACTCTCCGTCAGCCCGCGCGGCAACTCAACCAGGTCCACGCTCTGTCCGGCCAACTCGGCCAAGGGTGCTCCGAAGAGTGCACGGCAGCCCAACGGTGTCAGTTGAAGTTGGATTCCGCGCTGTAATCCGTGGGTGCGAATCAGGGCGGGAGACAGGTGCAGCCCGGAGGCCGAGGCCCACAGCTTTTGCGAATCACGCTCGCCGAACCAGCCGACATCGAGTGGCTCATCAAGGGCGATGATCAGCGTGGCCGTCGCGTTGGGGACGCCGAGGTGCACCTGATCTTCGCTGAGGGTGATGTCATAGCCGACCATCGGCCCGGCGAGGTAGTCCCGCAAGACCGGATGCGGCTGCTGGATCGCCCCAGTCATGCCGCCAAGTTAGCACGGGGTGACATCTGGGGCGCAGGTTCGCACGGACGCAGTCTGAGGGGATGAAAGTGTCGATTTTGAGCCCGGATTCTGCACTTATCTCACTTCACGCTGCGGAGTGCAGACACCGTGTCAGTCCTTCAGAACTGACGGCAACATTCCCAACTCGTCCAACCGACGCACCACGTGAATAGTCAGCTGGTTTTGCCACAGACCGATCCCGTATCCAGCTGGATTCCGCACTTTCAGCAGAAGGTTAGCGTCCAAGAGCTTCTTCAGTTTGTGGCTGCGAGATGACGGGGATCCGGGTAGGACATCGCGAAGGTCACCCGGCTTGCACTTCCCACGCCTGGCCACCTCGTAAAGAACATTGGCATCACTTTCTTTCACATCACCCCCGGCCACTGCAGCGTTCAGCGCCGGAGCGAATACTTCATCTGCAATGAACAACCGATCCGACAACTGGGTTACTGAAAAGAGATCGTCTCGAAGCCCTCTGATCATGTAGTGGCACCACGCGAGAGTGCCGTCCTCCGACAAGCTGTCCGCCACGGCCAGATTGTCGTAGTACGCCTGTCGATCCGCGCCAAAGACGGCGGTGGGGTTCAACGGTCGAGCGTCGCTGGGGGACGTGTATCCCCGATTGGTGAGCATCGCGTATGTCAAGAGTCTGGAGACCCGGCCATTGCCATTGGCAAATGGGTGGATCCAAACAAATCGATGATGGACCAATGCCACTTGAATCAGCTGCTGTTGAGACAGGACATCCTGATTCGCGAAATCGATCAACTGATCCATGTCCGCTTGAATCGCCGCTGGTTCCGGGGGGATATGGCGTGCCCCAGATATGGCAACCGGGGTCGTCCTGTAACTACCCGGATGAGGATCCCCCTCGCGTTCCAGACCGTTCACGGACAACTGGTGCAAATCCCGGACCAGTTTATGCGAGATTCGTAGAGTCTCTTCCTCGACCAGACGGTCTATATATCTTGTAGCTTCCTCAAGTTGGAGAATCTCTCGGACGGCGTCCTGTGCATCTTCTCCCGTGCTCTGCGCCCGACGTGTTTCTGCGATCACATCTGCCACCGTGGTTCGGTTACCTTCGATCCGAGCTGACATGATGCTGGTCAGCCCCTGGAACAGTCGCCGGAGCTCAAGAGTTAGTGGATCCGCCAACCGTTCAGTACGAAAATCAACTCGGACACGCTCAAGATCGAAGAGCGCCGACGCCAAAGAACCATCGAACGGGATGTGGGGGAACACGATGGGCTGCATGCCAGAATTTTACCAATAGCCAGATCGGAATTTGAACACATCTACGTCGCACCCCATTAAATACAAGGGTTCTGAGAGCAGATGCCACGTGAAAAATTTGAACGAACACCGCTGCAAGAGTTGACCTCATCAGACCATGACTCAACGAGCACGGTTATCAAGGTTGCCCGAAATTCATCAATCGCTGCAGGCGCCAATGGATGCGCAGCTGTAGCAAGACCGGGTAGACGTGCAGCAGCCCTCGCAGCCCCAGAATCCACAGCACGGCGAACTATGAGATCGGAGCAGCGACTAACGCAACGACCAGATGGACCGCTGCGCCCCACGCATGCGCCATTCCTGAAGATCGAACGGAGGCGTAAAGTTCTTTCGGCGGACGGCGTTCTGTGAGATGAGGCCTCATGCACCGCACGACTCGGTTCCACAGAATGAGGTCGAGGAACCGGCGGAAAACATCCACATCCAACACCCTCCCGATTCGATTCGCGCCATCACTCACGTGGAAGTCGGACTCGGGCAGCGCCCGCCCAAGCTTGTCACCCACGAAGAACGCTCCATTGTTCGAGACGAGACTGGTGGCCAGCGCAAAGGCGGAACCCTCCGACACCTGCTTCGCGTCCCACCACAGAGGGACCCAACGCGGTCAGGGCTGTTGTCACGAGAGTCGTGATTAAGAGATCGTCTACCTTCTCTCGTCACGTAACCAGTTAACGGGTACACCAATTTTCGGGAGTACATGCCCCTCTAATACCGTTCTCCAGCGGACGACGCCGCTCGGCCGGCCCTCGCGCCTAGACCCCCTCCAACGCCATGTTCGCGAACCGCGAGTAGTGACCTTGGAACGCCACCACGATGGTCTTGGTGGGGCCGTTACGGTGCTCCGCCACGATGACCGGTGGCCGATGACCAAGGACGGGCACTGATGGCTTGGTGCGACCATGAATTCACGGCCCGCTGATAAGTGTGACGAGCACTACTAGCCCCTGGATGAGCACGAGGCCCCAAAGCACGGAGGCGAAGGCCCACCAGAAGTGGCGAGTGTACACGGCGAAGGCCGCCCCGATCAGCCCGAGGAAGATGGGGATCAGGAAGAGCCAAACGGGTCGATTGCTGCCGGATCCAGTCCAATCCGGCATCAGCAGAACAAACACCAAGGCCAAAAGCATTAATATCCACGTAGCAGTCGGCCGGCGCTCAGCCCCCCGAATGCCTCTGGACGGGTCAGTAGCAGCCATAACAGCCACACTCCGATTTCTACTTGAGCGGATTGCACAAACAGTAGGTGAAGTAGGTGCTCACAGCGGCCGCCGTTGCGCGTTCCCGGGAATTCATGCGGTGGGCGTTCTGCCGGATGTCCGTGACGATAGCTCGATCGCAGGAACAAGCAAAGTAACCCCGTGAGCCGTAGCACCGGTCGTGCTTCCTGCAGATCGAATCCAGCACATCGAGAGCAGGTCCTCCACCGTAACCAGGCCCGCACCAATTCCCCCAGACAGGAACGCTCAGCCGGGCAGCCGTCGTTCCATTTCCAGTAGCGTTATGAGCGGACGCTAGCTGATTAATTGTCTGCCCAATATCAATGATTTCTGGACTTGCACCGGCAGCTCGGGCGGCTGCCAGGTCGAAGTAGACCGATCCGTCAGGGGAGGTCTGCATATATTTGCCAGACTCGGACACCTGGGCATTAAACTTCTCGCCTACTGACTTATTCGATGCAAAGGCCGCCTTCGAAGACACCCCCATAGCGGGCGCAACGCTAGAAGCTGATGGCGAGGCGACCGCGGGACCTCCTATCATCAGGAGAGCCGTGATTCCCACGGACAGCCCTACATAGCTGGTTCGCGGTGACTTGTTGAAAACCTTTGCGAGCTCACGACGGAACCCTGAACAAGTCTTATTCTTCCCGGCCAAATGAGCATTTCGACAATAATTACGTATCGCAATCAGGCCCTCGTCAGTGGATTAAGGCTTGATGTCCCCGGATCTTAGAACCCCTCCAGCGCCATGTTCGCGAACCGCGAGTAATGACCCTGGAACGCCACCACGATCGTCTTGGTGGGGCCGTTGCGGTGCTTCGCCACGATCACATCGGCCTCACCGGCACGCGGTGACTCCTTGTCGTAGACGTCCTCACGGTGCAGCAGGATGACCATGTCCGCGTCCTGCTCGATCGAGTTGTGGACGGTCACGCCGTTGGCCACAAAGTTGTGGGCGCCAACCACGGTGGCATCAAAGACTTCCTCCACGCCGTCATCCTCCATGGACACAATGCGATCCCAATACAGATCGTTCATCGCCATCATGTCCAGGTCGTGGGTATCGAGCGCGGAAATGACTTCTTCCAGCCGAGATTGGGGCGGTCGGGTGATCGTCGCCGCGCCGCCACCAGCCACAGAGGACGCCGATACGCGGTTTTCCAAAAGACTCCGGACCTCGTCCCACGCGTTGTACATTCCGTCGGGGTCGGAAGCAGCCTTTTTTCCCTTCACAGCCCGCAAAGCAGAACGCAGCTGGGTCGCGGCCACCGCAGATTCACCAGCCATAGGAATCTGCTCCAGGAACATCAGCTGATCCTCGAACTCGTCAATCGACACGACAGAAGCAGCAGTACCTGCACCTGAAGAAACAGTCCCCACGATTCCGAACCGCAACAGCAGGCGGGCCACGGCATCGGCGGCGTCACGCGACGTCGTCGTCAGAGAAATCTCACCGCACTCACCGGAAGTTGCCGAGGAAACCGATCCGGAACGGGACCATGCCGAGCTGAGCAGCAACCGCACCTGGTCCTTGGGAAGTCCGAATATTGAAGCTGGCACGGACGAGAGCCCGGCCAACTGCGCGCCCAAGGCGGTCACTTCAGCGTCACTCATGGATACAGAAGAAACGGGCGCCCCCACATGCCGCGGGATACCCAACCGATCCCCCACACCCAGGTCGCCCAGAGCCCGCCAGCCCGCGTACGTGAAGAACTTGTGGTTCGCCGTCGCCCGCACCTCGCGCCCGGACGCCAGACGCAACCGGAAGACGGGCTTCACACCGGTGGAGAACACGTGCGTCATCGGTCGCTGCACGTAACGCAGGTCGTCCGCGAGCGCCCACACGGGCACGTCCTTCTCGCCCGACTCGTACAGCTCACGCATGGTCGTCTCCGCGCCCGTGTCCGCGCGCAGAATCCGGGTGTCGCCGGTCAGGCAACCCGATTCGCGCAGGTCACTCACCTGCGGCTTCTTGTCCGTGCGCTGCTCGGAGCCACGGTTCAGCTGGGACAGCGCGATGACCGGAACTTCGAGCTCCTTGGCCAGCAGCTTGAGCGCACGGGAGAACTCGGAGACCTCCTGCTGACGGGATTCGACCTTCTTGCCGGAACTCATGAGCTGCAGGTAGTCGAGGACCACGAGCTTCAAATCATGCTTTTGCTTCAGGCGCCGGCACTTGGCGCGAATCTCCATGAGCGACATGTTGGGCGAATCGTCGATGAACAGCGGCGCCGAATCCATTTTGCCCATGATCTGCGCGATCTTGGCCCACTGCTCGTCCTGCAGTGTGCCGGCGCGCAGGTCCTGCATCTGCAGGGTGCCCTCCGCGGCCAACAGACGCATGGCGATCTCATTACGGCTCATTTCGAGCGAGAAGATCACGGAGGTCATGTTGTGCTTGATGGACGCGGAGCGTGCGATGTCCAGCGCGAACGTGGACTTACCCATGGCCGGGCGCGCCGCGATCACGATCATTTGTCCGCCCTGGAACCCGTGGGTCAGCTCGTCCAGTTCAATGAACCCGGTGGGCACACCCTGCATGCCCTCGCGGTTACCGGCGGCCTCGATCTCGTCGACCGCGGCCTCCATGACGTCACTGAGCACCACGTAGTCCTCGGACGTGCGCCGCTCCGCCACCTGGTAGATCTCGCCCTGAGCCTCGTTGACGATGTCATCGACCTCGCCGTCCTGCGAGTACCCCAGCTGCGCGATCTTGGTACCGGCCTCCACCAACCGCCGCAGCACCGCACGCTCGCGCACGATCTCCGCGTAGAAACCCGCATTGGCCGCGGTCGGTACGGACGCGATCAGCGAGTGCAGGTACGCCACGCCACCGATGCGTTCGATCTCACCGCGCTTGGTGAGCTCGTCGCCCACGGTGATTGCATCGGCGGGTTCGCCGCGCCCGTACAGGGAGATCACGGCGTCGTAAACGGATTCGTGCGCCGGCTTGTAGAAATCCACTCCGCGCAGCACTTCCACCACGTCCGCAATGGCGTCCTTGGAGAGCAGCATGCCGCCCAGCACCGACTGCTCCGCCACGTTGTCATGCGGCAGCGAGCGCCCGTACTCCTCGCGCGATCCGGACGTGTATTCCGACACCCTCACTCACTTCCATTCCTCAAAGACTGCGCTCCATTGTCGCACTGTGCCACGACACGGATAACACGCGTTCGCTAAGGGGGACCACGACGCCGCTCACCCCCTGGAAACTCCCGGGTTTCGCCTGTAGATTGATCCCGTTTCATACCTCGCGGCGCTTGGCGCGCCGCCCTCACCTAGATACGGAGATCATGAGCGCCCCTAGCGACGCCCCCTGTGAAAGACCCGGTTTTCTGAGTTGTAGCCAGGGGTGGTGGAGCTAGTGGAAGTCGTCTCCATCATCGTCGGACTCGTGCTGGTCGCAGCGTGCGGCGCCTTTGTTGCCGCCGAGTTCTCCCTCATCACCGTCAATCGAAATGACGTAGAGGCCGCCGCCAAGACCGGGGACCGCCGCTCCCAGGGTGTGTTGAAGGGCATGAAGACCCTGTCCACCCAGCTCTCCGGAGCCCAGCTGGGCATCACCGTCACCAACCTGGGCATCGGCTTCCTCGCGGAACCCGCCATTGCCGCCCTCATCGTGGGGCCGCTCACCGACGCCGGCCTGTCACCCGTCGCTGCCCGCTCCACCTCCATCACGCTTGCGCTGGTGCTGGCCACCGGCCTGACCATGATCTTCGGCGAACTGGTACCCAAGAACCTTGCCATTGCCAAGCCCCTGGCCACCGCGAAGGCAGTGGTCGGATTTCAGCGCGGCTTCACCAAGGTGCTGGGCTGGCCCATCCGCCTGTTCAACAACAACGCCAACAAGATCGTGCGCGCGTTGGGCGTGGAACCACAAGAGGAACTGGCCTCAACGCGCTCCCCCGAGGAACTCGCCGGGCTGGTCCGCCATTCCGCCAATCAGGGCGCACTGGCCTCCCAGACCGCGGAGCTGGTTGAGCGCTCGTTCGCGTTCGGTGACCGCCGCGCACATGACGTGATGACCCCGCGCGGTCAAATGGTCACCCTCTCCCCGAACAACACCGTGCGGGATCTGCTGCGAGAGTCCAAGGCCACCGGTTTCTCCCGCTTCCCGGTGCTGCACGACGACAAGGAACACGTTCTGGGCCAGGTGCACGTACGCCGGGCCCTGGCCGTGCCCTACGCCCAGCGTGAGTCCGTGACCGTCGAGGACATCATGGGCGAGGCCCGCTTTGTCCCGGACACCGTGGAACTCGACGACCTCATGGACGTGCTGCGCACCGGTGCCCTGCAGATGACCCTGCTCGTGGACGAGTTCGGCGACATCGCCGGGCTGGTCACCCTGGAGGACCTCGTGGAGGAACTCGTGGGTGAGGTGCGCGACGAGCACGACCCCCAGGACGAGCCCCACGCCGAACAACACGATGACGTGTGGACCTTCTCCGCGGCCCTGCGCCCGGACGAGGCCAGTGAGCACCTGGGCGTCACGGTCCCCGAACACGAGGACTACGAAACCCTGGCCGGGCTCATCACCTTGAACCTGGGCCGCCTGGCCGAGGTGGGAGACACCGTCACGGTCGAATCCGATCCTGACCCCGGCGAGGATCCCCAACTCATCACGTTCGAGGTGACCGACCTGGACGAACACCGCATCACCGAGCTGACCGCTCGCGTGCACGAGCTGCCGTCCGAGGATGAGACCGAGCACGAAAACCAGGAGCACAACGCGAAGGCCACGGACCACCCCGAGGCCCCCAGCGGCGTCGTCGAGCAGGAGGAAAACCGATGAACGACTTCGCCGGAGTGCTGCTCACCGTGTTGCTGCTTGCGGGCAACGCATTCTTCGTGGGCGCGGAATTCGCCCTGATCTCCGCGCGCCGCACCGTGATCGAACCCAGGGCGCTCGAGGGTAAGTGGGCCGCCAAGGTCACCCTCAGGGCCATGGAAAACGTCTCGCTCATGATGGCGGGCGCGCAGCTGGGCATCACCATTTGCACCCTGGCTCTCGGCGCGATCAGTGAACCGGCCATTGCGCACCTGCTCGAAGTTCCGTTCGCCGCGATCGGCGTGCCGGAGGCCCTGCAGCACCCGATTGCATTCGCGATCGCGCTGGCCTTGGTGACCTACCTGCACGTGGTGGTCGGCGAGATGGTCCCGAAAAACATCGCGCTGGCCACCCCCGAGCGCAGCGCCCTGGTGCTGGGCCCCCTCCTGATGGGCGTGGTCACCGTGCTGCGGCCGCTGCTGTGGCTCATGAACGGGATCTCCAACGGCATTCTGCGCCTGATGCGCGTGCAGCCCAAGGACGAGGTCACCTCGGTCTTCACCCGCGACGAGGTTGCCGCCCTGGTCGCCGAATCACGCCACGGCGGGTTGCTCGAAGCCAACGACGAGCGCCTACTCCTGGGCGCCCTGACCTTCGAGGAACGCAGCGTCAACGGCATCCTGATCCCCATGAGCAAGGTGACGTGCCTGCCCTCGGGCGTCACCACGGCCCAGGCGGAGATCATTGCCGCGGACAGCTACTCGCGCTTCCCGATGCTCGCCCGTGACGGCTCGCTGGCCGGTTACGTCCACATCAAGGACCTGATCGAAGAGGACGACGCCGCTCGCGACCTTCCCATCGAGGCCACCCAGGTGCGCGCACTGCCGCGCATTGACGCGGATATGCCGCTGCGACAGGCGCTGACCATCATGCAGAACTCGGGTGCCCATCTGGGCGCCGTGATTTCAGCGGACGGTCGCGTGGACGGCATCGTCACGCTGGAGGACATGCTCGAGGAACTCGTGGGTCAGATCCGCGACGACAGCCGCATGATTCGCGAGGCTTGACGAGATGCGCTGTCCACGGGTTGTGGAAAACCTGTGGACAGCGTGTGGAACACGCCGCGCAACTTGTGCACGGGTTGTGGACGGCCCTGTGGATAACTAGAGCACGGCGGCGATCAGCCCGAGCCACAGCAACGGTGATAACAGCAGCGAAAGTACCAACAGGACAATGAACCTCCCCCTGAGCGGGGGAAAGGCAACCAGCCCGGCAATGCCCAGTATCGCCGCAATAATGGACGCTATGACGCTGACGACCAACCCGATCACCAGCACCAATACGGCCCCTCGGGGGTCCAGAGAGGTGCCCAGGGTAAAGCTCCCGGCAAAGGCTGCAACGGCCAGGCCGAGGCAGCCCAGTCCGACCCAATAAAGCTGAGACCCGCTGAGTCCCCTGCGTGCCTTGATTTCCATACCGAAAATCATCACATGTAACCCCCCGGGGCTTCCGGCCGCGAAACTTGGGAAAGTCATCGGTGCCGGCCAAACCGTGGAAACACAAAGAAGAATCCCGCAGGTCGGTGACCTGCGGGATTCTTCTCAATCACATTCCGGGGGCATCGCGCGGGATGCCCAGGGGATGAAATCAGGCGGGGACAACCTCGAACTCGACGTTCGCGTTGACCTCTTCGTGCAGTCGAACCACGGCCTGGTACACGCCGGTGGTCTTGATGCGCTGGGTGAGCTCGACACGACGCTTGTCGATGGAGCCCAGACCCGAGGCCTGGACGGCCTTGGCAACGTCTTCAGCGCGCACCGTGCCGAACAAGCGGCCCTCGGCACCGGACTTGACCGGAACGGTCAAGGTGGTGGAGGTCAGCTTGGCAGCCAGGGCCTGTGCATCCTCCAGGGATGCCAGGTCACGAGCGGCACGTGCGTTCTTGATGGATTCGATCTGCTTTTCAGCGCCACGGCTCCAGGGGGTTGCAAAACCGCGCGGGAAGAGGAAGTTACGGGCGTAGCCGTTCTTCACGTCAACCACGTCACCGGCTGAACCCAGCCCGGAAACTTCGTGGGTCAGAATGATCTTTGCCATAGATTCTCAGTCCTCTCAGATCAGCGGCCGGCGCCGGAGTAGGGCAGCAAAGCAACTTCACGAGCGTTCTTGATCGCCAAAGCGATCTTGCGCTGCTCCTGAACGGACACGCCGGTCACGCGGCGTGCACGGATCTTGCCGCGGTCGGAGATGAACTTGCGAAGCAGAGCGACGTCTTTGTAATCGATCTCGGTGACGCCTGCCGCCTTGAGCGGGTTCTGCTTTGGTTTCGGCTTGCGAATTTCAGCCTTGGCCATCGTGGTGCTCCTTTTCGGATGCGGAGCCCGCAGGCGGGCCTGCGGGATGGGGTGAATAAGTGTGTTTAGAAGGGGGGCTCATCTTCGGAATCGGCACCCCAGTCGTAATTACCACCGGAGGACTGACCCCAAGGATCGTTGCCCTGTTGCGGACGCTGCTGCGCGCCACCGCCGCGGTTGGCACCGGGGTTACCCCCGCTGAAACCACTTTGCTGGTTGCCGCCGCCGGAGCCGGCGAAGTTGCCGCCCTGGTTTCCACCAAAGCCGCCACCCTGCTGGCCGCCGCTGAATCCGGAGTCTCCACCGAATCCGCCGCCGCCACCACCACCGCCGGTGTTACCGAAGCTCTGGTTGCCGCCGTAGGAGTTGCCTCCCTGGCCACCACCGCGCGAGTTGCGGTTGATCTTGGCGGTTGCGTACCGCATGGAAGGGCCGATCTCGTCGACTTCCAGCTCCTGGCTGGTGCGTCGCTCCCCTTCCTTGGTCTCGTACGAGCGTGCTTTGAGCCGACCTTGAACGATCACGCGAGTGCCCTTGCTCAGGGACTCTGCCACGTTCTCCGCTGCTTCACGCCACACCGAGCAGCGCAGGAACAGGGTTTCCTGATCCTTCCACTCATTGGACTGCCGATCGAAGGCCCGCGGGGTGGATGCAATCGTGAAATTGGCCACCGCGGCTCCGGACGGAGTGAAGCGCAGTTCGGGGTCGGCGGTCAGATTGCCGATCACTGTAATGACGGTATCGCCAGCCATGTGAACCTCCGGTATCTGTGGACGCTGGATGCGAGACGTTGTGGGTTTTGAAGCATCTCACGGTTATCCCGTAAGGGGCGTGGGTGAGACGCCCTGTGCAGCCCTGGTGGACCGCACAGTCAACTCACTTGGCTTCGATCTTCTGTTCTTCAGGGCGGATGATCTTGGTGCGCATCACGGCCTCGTTCAGGCCCAGGACACGGTCCAGTTCCTGAGCGGTGTGCGGCTCAGCGGTGAAGTTCACAACGGCGTAGATGCCTTCGGCCTTCTTCTGGATCTCGTAGGCCAAGCGACGACGGCCCCAGATATCGACGTTGTCGACGGTGCCGTTCTCCTTGGTGACTACCTCGAGGAACTTCTTGAGGGTCGGCTCAACGGCGCGCTCCTCGACCTCGGGGTTGAGGATCACCATCAATTCGTATTCACGCATGTAAAGAACCCACCTCCTTCGGGCTAAACGGCTGCGGTCCTTCCGCAGCAGGAGGTTCTGTGCGTTTGTCGGTACCGATCGCGTATCGAACGGCACACAGACTTGCCGAGTTTACTACAACTGCGGCTCAGTAGCCATTGACACGGCGGGCCAGCCGCACGTTGAGCTGCGCGACCCGCAGTGGGATGAGGAACAGATCAATGATCATGAGCAGCCCCCAGAAGCCCAGGATGAACCAGCCGATGATGATCGGGGTGGTGAACCAACCAATGGCCCACAGCAGAATGTAGACGATTCCCTGGAAGGGCTGCTGCAGGTAGAACTTGTGCACACCCAGCCAGCCCAGGAAGAACCACAGCACATAGGACAACAGGGCGGACTTGCCGCCCACCACGTTGATCACGGCCGGACCCTGGCGGGGTTGACCCCAGGAGGACTGCCCGGGGTTGTGCTGGAAACCGCCGGGGCGGAATCCGCCGTCCTGGTGATTGCCCCGCTGATATCCACCGGCTCGAGTGCCGTCGCGTGGGGGCAGCGGCTGAGGTGTGTAGTATTCCGGCTCTTGGGCCACGATGACTCCCTCTTCGACTGGTTCCAGTTTACGAGGCGTCGAATGCCCGTTCGGTATCGGTCAGCGCTCGGCGCAATCGCACGTCCGTGGTGATGTCGTTCCCGGTGGAGCGAGTGGTGACGTCCAGACCGAATTCCACGCGCTCGGTCTTGGCGCGTCCGTCTTCGCGATACGTCACCTTGGCCACGGCCGGGCGGTAGCGCTGAGCATGGAACTGGAGCGGATCCGCGTCATCGGGTTGCAGAACCAGTGCCGGCCGGACCTCCAGTTCCCATTCCACATTGCTCACCCCGTCCGGCAGGGCGTCGGGTTGCGCGTTTTCCGACTCCGACGCCGCTCCCTCCGCCCATGCGCTGGGCGCCGGGCACTTTTCGAGGTCCAGGCGAAGCCCACCTTCACAATCGCTGATCACCGCGCCGATTTCACGGTCAACCGTCTCCCACATTCGCGGGGAGGGCCCGAACGTGAGTTCCATGGACACGGACCGGGGATCTCGAATGTCTATGCTCCCTGTGGCATTCGTACTAGCCACCAGGTAGGAGTCCTTAGGGAAACCCACGTCGTAACTACCGGGGAGGCCCGCGAACCGCCACGCACGGGCGGGGCCGTCATCTATAGCGCGCAACGCGCCGGCGGCGGGCCGTACGGACTGGCCGTTCACGGACAGGGTGTCCACCGCCGCGGGCAGCTTCACCTCGACCGTTTGGTTGTCCAGGTCCTTGAGCCGCCACGTGTCGTTGAGGAAACCGGAAGTGGTCAGCTTGTCCACCGTGTACGTCAGGCGGTGGGTCTGGTCGTCACCCGTGCGCACGTCCACCTCGACATCGGCCTGGGTTCCGTGCTCGGAGACGGACACGATCTCATGAGCCACCGGGCGGTCGTGCGAATTGCGGTACACGGAGTTGGGCAGGATCTGCACCATGGGATCACTGCTGGTGATGCTCAGCGGGGCCAAAACCTGCCGTGCACTGCCCCGCTCCAATTGCGCGAGGTAGTTGTCAACAGCGGACTCGGGTTCGCGTGCGACCAGGAAGAAGTTGATCACGGTGCTCCACAACAGAACCACCACGACCACTCCCGCCAAGATCAACAACAAGGGCTTGAGAAGTGATCGCAACGAGGGCGGTTGCCAGTGGGCCATCGAAGGCTTGCGGTTCTCCATGATCCCTTTCCGAGAGGCATGGGTGGCTGGGGTTGGCTCATGACCTGGTGACCGGGGTTGCATCATGTGAGAGCGGACGCCCCGAGCGCCAGCGCCTTGCGGCCGCGAAACATGTCGATCACCACGGCCACCACAAAGTAAATCAGGAACAGGTAGCGGATGACCGCCAGAATGTCCTGGGGCGCCCACCCGAATTGTTCGACCCACGGCAGGGTGGGCCAGGCGGCAGCGGGGAGCACCACGGTGGCCCAGTAGAGCACTTCGACCGCTTGCCAAAGACCGAATTCGATCCAGTTGCGGCGGCACAGGATCACCAGGGGCACCAGCCACAGCACGTAGTTGAGCGAGTAGTCCTTGGCCAGCAGCACCCACAGGGCCAGCAGCAGGAACATCACCTGCACCACGGACGGTTCACGGCGGCTCAGCAACGAGATCAGCAGCACGAACACCAAGCCCAGCACCATGGTCAGGAGCACGTACTGACCCACGCTGCCGCCGTCCAGGGCCAGGCCGGTGCGCGGTTCAATGTTGTTGTTCCACACGTTCCAGAACGAGGACTGTTCCGTATTGGAGTCCACGATGTTGTCGAACTGTGCCCGCCATTGATCCCACGCCGTGAGCATGTACGTGCCGTTGATCAGAATCCACGCGATGGCGGCGCACAGGAGCGCGCTGATGAAGTCCTTGATGAACCGGTGGCGTGCGGCCATGATCAGGATGGCCAGCAGGACCACCACGGGGAAGAACGCCACGGACGCGCCAAAGCCCACCATGAATCCCGCGAGCGCCGGGTTCCCGCGCACGTAGCCCAGCAGGGCGAGCATCATGAAAAGCACGGCCCACAGGTCCCAGGTCTGGAAACCCACGAGCACCACCACGGGTGACAGGGCCATGACCAGCGCATCCGATGAGCGTGAACCACTCAGCGAGGACACCACGGCCACGATGGCCAACCACACCAGGGCCAGCAGAACGAGGGAGAGGTCCAGGTAGATGCCCTGGTCCACGTCGATACCCAGCAGGGAGGAGAGGTTGGAGGCGAACCAGCCGATAATGGTGGTGATCATGCCCACCAGGACCGGCTGATCCCCGGTCGGTCCGCCGGTGAAGAAGCCGCCGGCCACGTCCGTGGAGCGCACACCCATATCGCCGGTGCCGATCACGGTGGCGCACAGTTCGGGGACGTCCTCCGCGAGGTTCCAGTTGGGCACCCGGCACGGCACACGCAGCAGGTACGCCATCATGACCGTGTAGAGGCCCAGACCGAGCAGCAGCAGGCCGGAATTTCCGCCGCCGCCGCGCTTCTTGGCGCCTTCCATGCTCATGCGCGTACTCCTCCGGTGGACACAGGGACGGCATTAGTCTTCCACGGCCCCGCCCCGTTCGCCGCTCGTGGCGCGACCCACCCCCACAATTTACGACGCCGCTCGCGCACGTCGCGCACGCGGACCCGGCCCCGGTGCGGGCCCACGCACTTCACGCCACCAGACTCGCCGGTGGTCCCATTCGGTGGCCCGTGCCGTCAGACCGTGCCGATGCCCTTGGATTGGGCCCACTCGATGAGCCGTTCGCGCGCGGCATCTTCACCCACTGCACCTTGGTCCAAACGCATCTCGAGCAAGAACTTGTAGGCCCTGCCCACCTCGGGGCCGGGACCGATCCCCAGGGTTTCCATGATTTGTTGACCGTCCAGTTCGGGACGCACGGCCTCGAGCTGTTCTTGTTCGCGCAATTCGGCGATGCGCCGTTCGAGGTCGTCGTAGGCGGTGGCCAAGCGCGCAGACTTGCGTTTGTTGCGGGTTGTCACGTCCGAGCGCGTGAGGCGATGCAATCGTTCCAACTGGTCACCGGCATCGCGTACGTAGCGGCGCACCGCGGAGTCCGTCCACCCCGCATCCCCATATCCGTAGAAGCGCATATGTAGTTCGACCAGGCGGGTGACCTTTTTAATGGTGTCGTTGTCGAAACGCAGCGCCTTCATCCGTTTGCGGGTCAGCTTGGCACCGACCACCTCGTGATGTCGGAAGCTCACGGCGCCGCTCGGCTCGAAGCGACGGGTGGCCGGCTTACCCACGTCATGCATGAGCGCGGCGAAACGCAAGGCGAAGTCCGGAGCCGGGACCGGGCCGTCCACACCGGTCTCTTTCTCCGCCGCCTGCTCCATCACCGTCAGGGAATGCTGGTAGACGTCCTTGTGGTGGTGCGCTTCATCGGTCTCCAACTTGAGTGCGGGCACCTCGGGAAGCACGATCTCCGCAAGACCGGTGTCCGTCATGAGTTCTATGCCTCGGCGGGGATATGCACCGCACACGAGCTTGACCAGTTCTTCGCGCACGCGTTCGGCGGAAACGATCTCAATGCGCCGCGCCATGGCCGTCATCGCCTCCCGGACGGGCTCGACCACCTCCAACCCCAGCTGTGAACTGAAGCGCGCCGCACGCATCATGCGCAGGGGGTCGTCCGTGAAGGAATCCTCAGGGGTTCCCGGAGTGCGCAGCACACCGGCGTGCAGGTCCTTGATACCGCCGAAGGGATCCACCAGGTCCAGGTCCGGTAACCGCAGGGCCATGGCGTTGACGGTGAAGTCGCGGCGTCGTAAATCCTCGGTGAGGTCTTCCCCGAAGGCAACCACGGGTTTGCGTGATTCGGGATCGTAGGCCTCTGCGCGATACGTGGTGACCTCGAGCTGCAGACCGGCCTTGCGCATCCCGATGGTCCCGAAGTCCCGACCGATCTCCCAGTGCGCGTCCGCCCACTTCTTGATGACCGCGAGGGTCTGATCCGGGGTGGCGTTGGTGGTGAAATCCAGGTCCAGGGCGTCCCGGTCCAGGAAGAGGTCCCGCACGGGCCCGCCCACCAGGGACAACTCGTATCCGGCGTCGGCAAAGAGCCGCCCCAGTTCGAAAGAGACGGGGTGGAGAGAGGAGGTATCGAACAGCTGCGTCATGATGGCCGTAATTATCTCATTTCTTCCACCCGTGCCCGGCCCACCAATTCCCGGGTCAGGGAGTGTTCGGGGAATATGGCTAAGGTAGGAGTCATGGCTTTTCCCGTCCCTAGCGCGCCCAAGAGGCGACCGAACCAACCGGTCTCCGCGCTGCCCACGGTGGAAGAAGTCTCGGCCGGCGGCATTGTGGTGAACCTTCAGGACCCCACTCATCCGGTGGCCATTATTGCTCGCATTAATCGCGGTGGCCGCCTGGAATGGTGCCTCCCCAAGGGCCACCCCGAAGGCGATGAAACCAACCAAGAAGCTGCTGTCCGTGAGATCGAGGAAGAAACCGGCATCATGGGCCGCGTCCTCTCTCCCCTGGGCAGTATCGACTACTGGTTCACGGTGTCCGGCCACCGAGTTCACAAGACCGTTCACCATTTCCTGTTGGAAGCCACCGGCGGTTTCCTGACCACGGAGAACGATCCCGATCACGAGGCCGTTGACGTCGCCTGGTCCGGTATCGACGATCTTGACCGCAAACTGTCCTTCCCCAACGAGCGGCGCATTGCTGACATCGCTCGGGAGTACATCATTCATCAGTTGTAATCGCGCCCGCGGATCGGCTCCGCGGTGACTGCCGTTGCATTCCCCGTGCAGGAAGGCCTGTTTCATGCAGAGATCCGGTGCGCGTTCCAGCGCCATCATGGCGTCCGGAACCTTGGTCTCCCGGGTTCTCGGTTTTGCCAAGGCATTGCTGATCACGGTGGCCATCGGCTCGCTGACCACCATGGCGGACGTGTTCGAACTCGCCAATAACCTGCCCAACCTGATTTATGTCCTGATCGCCGGCGGTGTGTTCAATGCCGTGCTGGTTCCGCAGATCATTAAGGCCTCCAAGAACCCGGATGCGGGCGCGGACTACATTTCCCGACTGATCACCCTGGCCGTGCTCGCGCTGCTCGGGGTCACGGCCGTGGTGCTCGCGTGTGCGATCCCGATCATCCGGATCATGGGTCCGGGCTGGTCCGAGGGCCAGCTGAGCATGGCCATCACCTTTGCCCTGCTCACGTTCCCCCAGATCTTCTTCTACGGCCTGTACACCGTGGTGGGCCAGGTGCTCAACGCCAAGGGTGCCTTCGGTGCGTACATGTGGGCGCCGGTACTCAACAACATCATTGCGATTGCCGGCCTGTTGGTGTTCATTTACCAGTTCGGTCCGTTCGCGCGCACTCCCCACACCCTGGAGAACTGGACCGCGGCTCAAACCTTCTGGCTCGTGGGCATGTCCACGGTGGGCGTGATCGCCCAGGCGCTCATTCTCTTCTGGCCGCTCAAGCGCCTGGGCCTGGGGCTGCGCCCCAAGTTCGGCTGGCGCGGCATCGGCTTGTCCACCGCCGCCAAGCTGGGCGGGTGGACGCTGGCCACCGGCGTCATCGCCAACCTCGCGTTCCTTGCCCTGACCCGTACCGCCGCGATCCCCACCGGCGCCCGTGACGTAGACCCGTCCGGCGGGGTCTCGGAGCAGATCGCCGGTGTCACCGCCCTCAACCAGGCCTCTTTGCTCTACTCGCTGCCCCACGGTGTGATCGGGCTGTCCATCGCCACGGTCCTGTTCAACCGCATGGCCGCCGCCGCGGACGCCAAGGACCGAGACAGCCTGGTCTCCTCGCTGTCCTCCAGCATGCGCATCACGAGCGTGGCCACGGTCTTCTGCATGGTCGCGCTCATCGTGTACGCGGGCCCGCTGGGCATGATGTTCTCCGGTGGCATCGCCCCGGCCGGCGCAGTGATCGGCCAAGTCATCACCGTCATCGCGATCGGCGCACCGTTCATGTCCACCGCGTTCATGCTCGGCCGCGCCTTCTACGCGCAGGAGGACGCCCGCACACCGTTCGTGGTCCAGCTGATCGTCTCGATCTTCACGGTCATATCCGCGATCGGCATTGCCCGTGTCCTGCCGCCCGAGCACATGGTCTTTGCCGTGGCCGGTTGCTACGCCGCCCAGAACATCCTGGCCACGCTGCTTTATCACCTCGCACTCAGGCGCCGCATCGGCGATTACGACGTCGCTCGCATCCTGGGTGCCCACGTGCGGATCCTGGCGGCCTCGCTGGTAGCGGGCGCGGGCGGTGTCGTCGCGCTGTGGCTCATGGGCGGCTACGACACCGCCGGATTCCCGTGGCAGAACCAGATCACCGCGTTGATCTCCGTCATGGTGGGCGGCGTGGCCATGGGGCTGGTGTATTTGCTGGCCATGAGGCTCTTCCGGGTCGAGGAGTTCGGTTCCCTGATCGGCCCGTTGAAGGCCCGGGTGGGCCGGTAGACTGCGCAACAGTTTGTCGTCGCGCCCGCGAACCGCGCCGGGCGCCGTAACTCGAGGGAGTTCGCTGTGTCCCAGCCCATTGCGCTCGGAACTGTCCTGGGTGGCCGCTACCAGGTCACCGCATCTCTGTTGACCAGCGCGGACGGCGATCACGTGTTGCAGGGCGAGGACCAGATCCTGCGGCGCAGGGTGTCCATCCTGGTGCCCGGTGACAACCACGAACAGCTCATGGTGTCCAACGCGCGTTCCCTGGCCTCGGGGTCGGGCAGCGACCGGTTCCAGATCCTGGACCTCGGGCAGGCCCATGACACCACCTACGTGGTGACCTCCTACGCCCCCGCCGCGGACCTGCTGGACACCCTGCTCGTGGCGGAGAACGAGTTGGAGGACGAGTCCCTCTCGGACGACATCTTTGGCGACTCCCGCTCCGCTCCGGCATCCCCGTACGTCTACGAGGAACCGGAGCCCACCCAGCCCCACCAGGCCGTACCCACCCCGGGCGCCCAATCCGATGCGGGTGCCGATACGGACGAGGCCGCGGCACCCGGGAACAATCCCGCCGTGACCCGGTGGGGGGACGACGAGTACGACGCGTACCAGAACGCCCCCGCCGCTCCCTCCGTGCGGACCAAACTGGGCCGGGCCCGCAAGGTGGATCCCGAGTCCACCCGTTCGACGCTCTTCGATCGTGCCGCCTCCGGTGGCAGCGCCGCCGCCGCGGGAGCCTCGGCCGCCGCCGCCGGAAAAATTGATCCCACCTACGACGGTGACAATCGCTATGAGAGCTTCGAGGCCAACGAGGGTAACCCGGACCGTCTGGCCGGCTATCCGGTCGTCGAGGCCGAGACCCCGGCCCAGAGCTCCACGGGCGCCGGTGCCGCGGGCACGGCGGGAGCGGTGAGCGCGGTCGTCGGAGCTTCCGGTGGCGGTTCCGGTGCCGGTCCCGGCCCCTCCCACGATCCCGGAGCACCACGCAAGAAGCGCAACGGCCCGCTGCGGGCCCTGCTGTTACTCCTGCTGATCCTGGCCCTGCTGGCCGCTGTGGTCCTTGGCTTCCGCGCGCTGGGTGCGCTGAACTCGCAGCCCGATGACGGCCAGAACCCGGCTCCGCAGGGCGAGCAAACGACGTCGGCGCCTCAGGAAAGCGAAGCCGACGGCTCGGCGGCACCTTCGGAGCCCCGGGCGCAGGCGGTGACCCGTGTGACCTCGGATCCCAACTTCATGGATGACACGGACGCCACCCTGAGTCAGGCCATTGACGGCAATCCCGCCACGTACTGGCTCAGTTACGGCTTCTCGAACGCCAACTTCGGCAATCTCACCGACTATGTGGGGCTGGCCGTGGAACTTGAGGAACCGGCGCCCGTGTCCGAGGTCACGATCGACCAGGCCGGCGGCACCGGCGGCAACTTCACCGTGTACGTCTCGGATTCCCCGTCCATGGACGGCGCGCAGCAGGTCGGCACGGGGTCGTTCACCGGCCCGCAAATCACCGTGCCGCTCAGCCGGGCGGCGCAGGAGGATGAGCACGAGTACGTGCTCATCTTGTGGGAACAGCTGCCGCAGCTCACCAACCCCATTGGCGGGTACCAGTACGGTCTGCGTGTCGGGGAAGTTGCCGTTCGGTAACGGTCCGGAATATTCACGCCGTACCGGCACGTTCTTCCAGTAGTTTCCCGCCGCGAACGCGGTAATCCCCAGAAAGGTTTTCAGACACGTGAGCAATGATCTCGGCCCCTCCTTCGCGAACGCCGTGAACTTGAACCTGACGCCCGTCCAGGCGCAGGAGACCGCCCCCGCCACCTCCGACGACGCCGTCCACGACGTGGTCATCGTCGGTTCGGGACCCGCCGGTTACACCGCCGCTATTTACGCCGCTCGCGCGGACCTCAAGCCCATCGTGATCGCCGGCTCCGTCACCGCCGGTGGTGAACTCATGAACACCACGGATGTCGAGAACTACCCGGGTTTCATCGAAGGCATCATGGGGCCGGATTTGATGACCAATATGCAGCAGCAGGCCGAGCGCTTCGGTGCGGACATTCGTTTCGAGGACGTCACATCCGTGGAGCTGGAGGGCGAGATCAAGACCGTGACCGTCGAGGACGGCACCGTACTGCGCACCCGCACCGTGATCATGGCCACCGGTTCCGCCTACCGTAAGTTGGGCCTGCCCAATGAGGAGCGTCTGTCCGGCCACGGTGTGTCGTGGTGCGCCACGTGTGACGGGTTCTTCTTCAAGGAGCAGAACATCGCCGTGGTGGGTGGCGGTGACTCCGCGATCGAGGAGGCGACCTTCCTGACCAAGTTTGCGTCCAAGGTGACCCTGATCCACCGCCGCGATTCGTTCCGCGCCTCGGAAATCATGCAACAGCGCGCGTTCGATGATCCCAAAATCGACATCCTGTGGAACAAGCAGGTCAAGGACATCCACGGTGAGTCCAAGGTGGAGTCCCTGACCCTGGAGGACACCGTGACCGGAGAAACCTCGGAGCTGGATATCACCGGCTTGTTCGTGGCCATCGGCTCCGATCCCCGCGTTGATTTGGTCAAGGATCAGCTGGAACTGACCGTGGACGGCACCATTGCCGTGGACGGCCGTTCCTCGACAACGTCCGTCGCCGGTGTTTTTGCCGCCGGTGACGTGCTCGACGCCACCTACCGCCAGGCCATCACGGCTGCCGGCTCCGGATGCGTTGCCGCCATCGATGTGGAGCACTACCTGGCAGCGCTGGACAGCTGACCACGGGTGTCTGCGTCATAATCAATCTCAACCATTGGTGAATGGTCCGGCCCATCCGGTTATTCACCCGCTGAAAGGAACAAATCGACATGAGTGCAGCCAAAGACGTCACCGACGCCAACTTCCAGGCCGAGGTGCTGGAGAACTCCAAGCCCACCATCGTGGACTTCTGGGCCGAATGGTGCGGACCCTGCCGGCAGTTGGGCCCGGTGCTGGATGCCATGGCCGCCGAGTACGCGGACAACATTGACGTTGTGAAGGTCAATGTTGACGACAACCCCGCCATTGCCTCCAAGTACGGCATTACGTCCATCCCCGCGGTTTACTTGTTTGCCGACGGCGAGGTGGCCAAGACCTCGATCGGCGCCAAGCCCAAGTCCGCGCTGGAGAAGGAATTTGCGGACTACCTGACCCCGTCAGCCTGAGCGCGCGGCACACTAGCTACCGCGCTTCACGTTCCACAACTGTCAGGGGGAAGACCAGTGACATCCGAGCCACATGCGGCCAACCTGCGTCTGGGAGTGACCGACCGGCGCGTGGTGGGGCTTCGCGAACGCCTCATCCGCGCCAGCGAGGGTGCCACTGGTCTGTCCCCGGACGCCGTCAAAGACCCGTCACACTTTGATGAGACGCTCGACGGCGCCCTGCGGATCTTCCAGCAGAACAAGGGGCTGATCGTGGACGGCGTGCTCGGCCCCGAAACCGAGACCGCTCTGACGCAAGCCCAGTACACCCTGGGCGACCGCCCATTGTTCTACGACGCCGAGCACCCCCTGCGCGGCGAGGACGTTGAACTCATTCAAGCCAACCTGTCTCGGTTGGGTTTCTACTACGGTCACCTCAATGGGGTGTTCTGCCGCAAGACCCACTACGCAGTGGTGGAACTGCAGCAGAACCTGGGCCTCGAGGCCGATGGCGTGGTGGATCTCGAAACAATTGCGGCGCTTGCACGCATCAACAAGAACATTACGTCGTCCAAGGCCTACTCGCTGCGTGATTACCACCGTTTGGAACAGGCCACCAACGCCCTGAAGCAGCGTGTGATCATCCTGCTGCCCTGGTCCACTTCCGGTCAAGCTATCTCCCCCACGGCACCCGAACAGTTCACGGCTGACCAAGAGCGCATTACGACCGACGTTGCCCTGCGCACGTACGAGCTGCTGAACAACGTGGGCGCGTCACCGGTGATACTCAGCACCGGTAGCTACATGACCAGGTCCGGCGAACCGGTCCGCACGGTCGAGTCCAAGGCCGCGGCCACCCAGGGACACCCCGACGCGCTCGTACTGACACTTCATTGTGACTGGAACGCCTCGGAGTCAGCCAATGGCGTGGCCACCTATTACTGGGGTGACCAAGATGGTGCTGAGACCTTCTCTCCCATTGGTGAAACCGCAGCACGGTACATTCTCAAGGAACTGATCTCCCGTACCGGCGCCCAGGATCTCGGTTGTCACGCTCGTCAATGGGAGCTCTTGCGCTACTCGAATGCCCCCACCGTGTGGATTGACCTGGGTTATCTTTCAAGCGCCGCCGAACGGATCAATCTCGAGAACCCCGAACACCGGGAGCGCTTGGCGGAATCCATCCTGTGCGCGCTACAGCGAATGTACGTTCGGTCCGCCGATAACATTGCGACCGGCACCATGAGTTTGTCGGACATTGAGGACTACTACAACTCGAACTGAGCTTGCGGGCTCCGCACATGGAAGTGGCCCCGATGTTTCACGTGAAACATCGGGGCCACTTTTGTCTGCGGGGCCGATCGGCAAGACTCATGCCTCGGGCCATGGCCCCGCAAGTGCTAGCTAGCTCTGGTCCTCCATTTTTGGGTCCAAGACATCGATGATGCGGTTCAAGTCCTCCACGGACGCAAACTCAATGGTCATCTTGCCCTTGCGTGCACCCAGCTGAATCTTGACGCTCGTGTCCAAACGATCCGAGAAAGCATCTGCAATGTAGTTGAGTCGATCGTCATGACGATGGGTAGCACTCTTGCGCTTGGTCCCGTGACGCTTAAGTCCGTCCGACAGCGCCACCGTTTCCTCCGTGGCTCGCACGGACATGCCCTCCGCTACTACCCGCTGCGCCAGACGCTCCATGTCTGCGGGATCGGTCAGACCCAGTAATGCCCGCGCGTGACCGGAGCTCAATACCCCGGCCGCGACGCGGCGTTGAACCAGGGGTGGTAGGCGTAGAAGGCGGAGGGTATTGGAGATTTGCGGACGAGACCGGCCAATGCGGCGGGAGAGCTCGTCCTGCGTGGCACCGAATTCCTCCAACAGCTGCTGATAAGCGGCCGCTTCTTCCAGGGGATTCAGCTGCGACCGATGCAGGTTCTCCAGGAGGGCATCACGCAGGAGATCGTCATCCGCGGTTTCGCGGATGATCGCGGGGACGGAATCCAGTCCGGCCTTCTGAACGGCACGCCAGCGCCGTTCGCCCATAACCAGTTCGTACTTTGCACCCTCTCCCTCGCGGCTGGGCCGCACCACGACAGGCTGCAGGACTCCGAGTTCTTTCACGGAGAAGGCAAGCTCAGCCAGTTCATCCTCATCGAATACCTGCCGAGGCTGTTTCCGGTTGGGGTGGATGTCGGCGACAGGTATTTCCGCAAACTGCGCGCCCGGTACGGCCCCGAGTTGGCTCGGGTCGGTATCGTCCTCGAAGTTGGCAGATGTTTCACGTGAAACATTCGGGTCTGAATCTGCCGCCCGGGATGAGTCCGTACGGCCGTTCGGTGCTTGCTGGGGCAGACTGCTTTGCCTGCTAACCGCGCCGCGCGCATTACGGGACTCGTTGGGTGCGGACGCTGCATCGAAAGACTTGGTGTTTTTCGCCGGTGGGTCTTCTGCCGTCGTTCCATCACGACCCTGGGCGATCGTAGTCCGAGAGGTATCCGATGTTTCACGTGAAACATCGTGCTGAACCTTATTTCCCGGCGATTCATTGAGCTCATGTGATGGTGGCCCATTGACGGGCGACGTCGAGGGTTCCGATTCGTCGTTTCCTTCGGGCTCATCGGAGGGAAGGAAGAACATGTCCACCGGACGGCGGACACTGGTCGTACTTCTCAAGGCCTGACCCATGTCGCGTCGCGAACGTGCGCTGGGTTTAGTCCCCTTGCTCACGCCGCGGGATTCGGGCGATGTTTCACGTGAAACACTCGGCTTCTTCCCGGTAACCTCGGCAGCTGTCTCCTTTGTTTGCGCCGGGGCATTATCACCCGACCTCTTCGGCGTCGCGCCGGTCGTGTCTCCGGCCGTCTTGTTCTTCTTACCGGCAGATTCGACAGACCGCCCTCGGGCGGGTTGTTGGGCTCCCTTTTGCTCGTTCCTTTTATTCGTGGGGGGCGTCTCCAAGTTGGCCTTCACGGATTCCTGCTCGGTACGGGGTTTACTTGATGCAGCATCCGACGCAGCGGAATTCTTGCTTGTTCCGGTCCGCGCTCGTCCCTGCCGTTGTTCTGGTGATTCCGTCTTGACCGTCGTCGTGCCGCTGTCTGCGGTAGTCGTTTCGGCGGCCGATGCCGGACCGCTGGGAATCAGGGCTCCAAGGCCGCGACCCAGACCTCGTCGTTTCTCGCTCACGTGAATCCTTTCGTCATATCTCCGACGTTCATCTTATCCACGTGCGGCCGTCCGCTTGCACCGCCTGGGCCATGCGGCGCCGTGTTTCGGGTCGTTGTTTCACGTGAAACATCGCAACTGGCCGATGTCCAGCTGGAGCCTTAATGACCTGGACGTAAAAAGGGCCGCGAACTCGGCAAGTTCGCGGCCCTCCATAGCTGTTCTACGGCTTCAAACGGCTATCCGTGCGTGTTTCACGTGAAACATGGTGCCTAGGGTTTGGGAGAGCGCGCTCCCAGTTCGGCAGCTGCTTCGAGATAGGACAGGGCACCGGTGGAGCTCGGGTCGTACGTAATGACGCTTTGCTGATAGCTCGGGGCTTCGGATATCCGCACCGACCGCGGAATCATCGTGTCCATGACCTGGTCAGGGAAGTGTTGCCGCACTTCATCGGCCACCTGAGAGGCAAGGTTGGTACGGCCGTCGTACATCGTCAAGAGAATAGAGGACACGGACAAGTCGGGGTTCAGGTGCTTCTGAATCATGGTGATGTTGTTCAGGAGCTGACTCAGACCCTCCAATGCGTAGTACTCACATTGAATGGGGATGAGTACCTCGGTGGCAGCAACGAACGCATTGATGGTCAGAAGTCCAAGACTCGGCGGGCAGTCGATGAACACGTAGTCCAAGCGGGTCTCGCCCCGTTCTTCGCGGGCTTTCCCGTATTCCTTGAGCGCCCGTTGGAGCCGTTGTTCGCGTGCCACGACTGAGACCAGTTCGATCTCCGCCCCGGCGAGGTCAATGGTGGCCGGCAGCACCCAGAGATTCTCCATTTCGGGCGACTTCTGAACAACATCTACGATCGGAGTCTCGTCAATCAGAACATCATAGACACTGTCGACATCCGTGCCGTGCGGAATTCCCAAGGCAGTGGACGCATTGCCCTGCGGGTCGTTATCGATGACCAAGACGTTCTGGCCCTGTTGAGCCAGTGCGACAGCCAGGTTCACGGAGGTGCTGGTCTTACCCACGCCACCCTTTTGATTACTGATCGTGATGTACCGGGTTTCAGCAGGGGGATCGATCTTGGTCTGCCTAAGTCGTGCACGACGTTTATTCTCTTCCACGAGCTTCCTCCCAAGAGCGGTATCCGCTACTGCCTGCTGCGCTGCCGTACCGTGCGGGGTGTCTGTTTCACGTGAAACGTGACGTCCTCGGTCCGGAACAACCTTTTCTGTTTGTGCTGCGGGATCCGGTGGGAGACCGAAATCATGGCCGCGCACCCGGTCGTTCCGAGTTTCGGAGTTCTGCTCCACTCGTACCACTCGTCCTCTCCGACGGTTACAGACTGTACTGCGTTAGCTTACCCAGCCATATCGGGCACACCGATCAGGATCACAAGCTCAGGCGGACCACCGTGGTGGGTTCGCTCAGCAGATCCTCACCCACGGTGAGTACTTCCGCGGACCGCACTCCGAACCGATTGAATTTCTTCTTGGCCTTGTCGACCTCGTCCTGCGCCGACCGCCCCTTGAGGGCGAGCAGCTGTCCGGACCCCTTGAGCAGGGGAAGGGTGATGTCCATCAGGCCGGTCAACGCGGACACGGCGCGAGCCGTCACCACATCAACGTTCTTCAGCTGCGTCTTGGCCTGTTCGGCACGCGTCCGCAGTACGGTCACGTTGGGCAATTCAAGGTCCTCGATGACTTCGTCGAGCCACTGGACACGACGTTCCAGGGGTTCCACCAGGGTGATCGCGATGTCCGGGCGCGCCAGGGCGAGGCACAGTCCCGGCAGACCGGCACCGGAGCCCACGTCCACCACACGTGCGTTCTCCGGGATGAGTTCCTGGACCACGGCACAGTTGAGTACGTGACGTTCCCACAGTCTGGGTGCCTCACGCGGGCCGATCAACCCACGGACGATTCCCGACGATGCCAGGTGCTTGGTATAGCGTTCGGCAAGCGCCAGTCTGTCGCCGAAGAGCCGCTGGGCGGCCTCCAATTCCGAACCTGCCAGCGGAGGAGCCGGCTGCGGATCGGGGGCCGGACGCGAGGTGGCGGGAGGCTGAGAAGGTCCCGGAGCGGCGTCGTGCGCCTTGGACGAATGTGAACGTGCCACAGACCTAATCCGCCGCAGAAATCACGATGTGGCGACCCGGGCCTTCGCCCTCGGACTCGGAGAGCAAACCGGCCTCGGCCACGGCGTCGTGAATAATCTTGCGCTCATAGGCGGACAGCGGTTCCAGATGCACGCTGTCACCGCTGGACTGCACCTGGGCCACAGCCTTCTGGGCCATCTCACGCAGCACCTCGGCGCGAGCCTCGCGGTAGCCCGCGACATCGAGCACCAGGCGGCTGCGACGCTCCGTGGCGGAGAGAACCGCCAGGCGGGCAAGCTCCTGCAACGAATCCAGTACCTCGCCCTTGGGGCCTACAAGGGCTTCCAACTCGGAGTTCTGGGAGTCCTCGGTCACCACGGACACGTACGTACGGCCATCGCGGACCTCGATGTCGATGTCACCGTCGATGTCAGCGGTGTCGAGTAGCTCCTCAATGTAGTCGGCCGCGATCTCGCCTTCTTCCTCGAGGGGGCTCAACTGGGCCTCGAGTACATCGGCAGTCTGGTTCTCGGTCGTGCCGTCATGACCGTTGTCAGTCTCGTTCATTCGATGCTCTTCCTCAGGACCCTTGCTTCTTGCGGCCCTGCTGCTGTTTCTGGCGTTTCTTGGACACGGGCTGCTTGCGCTGCCCCGCGGCGGCACGCTGGCGCTGTTCTTCCAGCTTCTCCTCGTGCTCTTCCTTGGTCACACCCACCGGCGGTAGACCCTTGGCGGCGCGGCGTTCGTTGAGCTCGCGTTCGGCCTGAGAACCCGGGGTGGGGTTGTTGCGGATGACCCACCACTGCTGGCCCATGGACCACAGGTTGGAAACGGTCCAGTAAATGAGCACACCCAGCGGGAAGTTGATGCCGCCGATCGCGAAGACCAACGGGAACAGGTACAGCATCATTTGCTGCTGGCGGTACATGGGCGACTGCTTGGCGGCATCGCTCATGTTGCGCACGGTCAACTGCTTCTGCGTAATGAACTGCGTGGCGGACATGGCCACGATCATGACGACCGCCAGCACCACGGTTGCCGTGTGGTTACCGGCACCGGGCTGCATCAGGGTGGAGAACAGCGGTGCACCGAAAATGGTGGACGCGTTGAACTGCTCGACCAGCTGCGGGGTCAGCACGTGAATGGACTCACCGTTGGCGGCCGCCTGGGGCACCGAGCGGAGCACCTTGAAAAGCGCGAAGAAGATGGGCATCTGCACCAAGATGGGCAGGCACGCGGAGAACGGGTTCGAACCGTGATTCTTGTAGAGGGCCATTTGCTCTTCGGCCATGGCCTGGCGAGAGAGCTGATCCTTCTTGCCCTTGTACTTGGCCTGCAGCTTGGCCATTTCGGGCTGCAGTTCCTGCATGCCGCGCATGGATTTGATCTGCTTCAGGAACAAGGGGATGGTCAATGTACGCATCACCAGGGTCAGACCCACGATGGACAGCACCCAGGTAATACCTGATGCCGGGTCCATCCCAATGGCGGTGAGTAGCTCGTGGAAGACCCACAGCACTGCCGAAACGGCCCAGCTGAAGGGGAAGAGGATGATGTCGAAGAAATTCATCGAACGTTGGCTCCTTGGGTCACGCCGTGGTGGTGACCGGGGCGGTCGCACGTGGCCTCACGTGCGAGGTTCGGGTGGTTGAGCAGCATGATTTTGGGCGTTTCGGACAGTGAATGGAACTCTCGTCCACCGCCGGGAACTCTGTCGATTCCGCCCGCCGCCCATGGATGGCAGCGCAGTAAACGTTTGACACTCAACCCGAGTCCACGGGCCGCGCCGTGAACGGTGAAGGCTTCGAGCGCGTAGGCCGAGCATGACGGGAAGTAACGGCACACGTCCCCGTAGAGCGGGGACACAATGGAGCGATACAGCTTGAGCAGCGCAATGCATACGTTCTGCGGGGCGTACTTGATGGCGCGAAGCGCGTTGTTCGCCCTGTGGTACTCCTGGGGTGCTCGGTTCAGGAGAGCGTCGGCTGCCACCCGGTCTTCCACGTGTGCGCCTCCTCCACTACCTTGCACATCGAACGGTACGGCATTGCCCTGGGCAATGCCGAAGTCTGTCGTCATCCGGCCTTCCGGAATGCGCTCTGATACGCACCACGGTAGTCGTCACCGAGTTCGCTCCACACAGCACCCGCCGAGGCAGGTAGGGCGCGGACCACAACATCGTGCCCCGTGGGACGCGATTGCACGGTGTCGGCCGCGAGTTGACGCAACCGACGCTTGACCTTATTGCGAACCACCGCGTTCCCCACGGCCTTGGACACGACAAAACCCACGCGAGTGGGCTGGCTCTGGTCGCTCATGCGTACGGATACGACGACGTTCCGGCGTCCACTACGGGCGCCGGAACGTACGGTTGCAGAAAACTGCGCTGAGGTGCGCATCCGATGCTGGACGGGCAGCACGGTGCGAGGCCTCTACAACTTGAACTTAGGCCGACAGAGTAGCGCGACCCTTGCCACGGCGGGCATTCAGGATGGCGCGGCCTGCGCGGGTGCGCATACGAGCGCGGAAGCCGTGCTTACGGGCACGACGGCGGTTGTTCGGCTGGAAAGTCCGCTTGGTCATTAGTCACTCCACAAGGTTGGGACAACGGTGCTTGAACCGTGCGGTTGCACGGGATGGGCACGCGGTAGGTATTTGGGTGCGTAAGCGCGGCAGAAAGGCCCGAGCATAAACGCACAAGACTGATTTACAGTAGTCAATCGCCCGCCCCCGGTCAAATTCGGGGCTCCCCGGCGGCTTCTCCACAGTTGTGCATCCACAGCCTGTGGACCATGTGGACAACGGCTTCCGTGACCCGCCGAGGAAGAGTTTATCCCCAGGTGCGAACTACAAGGTTGTAGTTCTCCACATCCGCCCAATGGGGCTATGAAGTGCCACGACGCATGTTCTAGGCTGTCCGTTACGGGTTCCCCCACTCTGGTTTATCCACTGCTGTGTACAACTCTGTGGAAAACTAGCCAGAACCCGCCGCTACCGTCAGGAGAAATTCATGCACCAGGACAATCAGCCCCTGCTCCAACAGTGGGCCGAATGCGTCCGGTACATGAAGGAGCACCCTAGCGTGACCGGACGGTCCCGGGGCTTCATTTCCTTGTCCGAACCCCAGGGGCTCATGGGCACCACTTTGTTGGTGGCCGTGCCCAATGAGCGCACGCGGGAGTACTTCCAACACCGCAGCATGGCCGCCGTGCTGGACGAGGCCGTGGGTCGGGTATTCGGGCCGGAAACTCTGGTCGCGTTCGTGGTGGACACAGAACTCGGTCTGACCCCGCCCCAGAACGAGGCCCCGGCCGTGGACTCACAAGGCCCCTCGATTGAGGAACTCGAAGCCGAACGCAATCGCAGCGCCCCGCAGACACCGACCCATCACGGCGTGGATGTTCCGCGTACCGACCATCCGCGTCCGATGCCCAGTGGTCTGACCGATACCATGGCCGCGGAATCCACCACCCGCGTTTACGGAGACCTACCCCCTCGCAGAGATCCGCAGGCGGTGCCGCCGGCTCACCCGCGCGAACCGCTGAGCACCACGAACGGCACGGACACCAGCCCCTCGGACGCCGAGTGGGACAGCTCCGCACGGTTGAACCCCAAGTACGTGTTTGATTCATTCGTGATCGGTCAGTCCAACCGCTTTGCCCACGCCGCAGCCTTCGCTGTGGCCGAAACCCCCGCCAAGGCATATAACCCGCTGTTCATATACGGCGATTCCGGGCTGGGCAAAACCCACTTGCTGCACGCCATCGGCCACTACGCCAAGCGGCTTTACCCCAAACTGCGCGTGCGCTATGTGAACTCCGAGGAGTTCACCAACGATTTCATCAACTCGATCCGCGATGACGAAGGTTCCTCCTTCAAGGGCATCTACCGCAACGTGGACATGCTGCTCATCGACGACATCCAGTTCTTGGCCGGCAAGGAACACACGCAGGAAGAGTTCTTCCACACGTTCAACGCGCTGCACAATCACGAGAAGCAGATCGTGATCACCTCGGACATGCCACCCAAGCAGTTGACCGGTTTTGCCGAGCGCATGCGATCCCGCTTCGAGTGGGGTTTGATCACGGACGTGCAGCCGCCTGAATTGGAAACCCGCATCGCGATTCTGCGGAAGAAGGCCATCAGCGAGGGCATGGACGCCCCGGATGACGTAATGGAGTACATCGCATCCCATATCTCCACCAACATTCGTGAGCTCGAGGGTGCACTGATCCGTGTCACGGCATTCGCCTCACTGAACAAGCAGGCGGTGGATCTGCCGCTGGCCGAGCTGGTGCTCAAGGACTTGATCACCGAGGACGGCGGGCAGGAAATCACGGCGGCGTCGATCCTCGGCCAGACCGCGGCGTTCTTCAACATCACCTTGGACGAGCTCAAGTCCAAGTCCCGCACCCGCACGCTCGTGACCGCGCGGCAGATCGCCATGTATTTGTTGCGTGAGCTCACGGACATGTCTCTGCCCAAGATCGGTCAGGAGTTGGGCGGGCGTGACCACACCACCGTGATGCACGCGGACCGCAAGATTCGCACCCTGATGGCCGAGCGGCGTCAGATTTTCGATCAGGTCACGGAGTTGACCAACCGCATCAAGCAGCAGTCCCGCGAGGGCTGAGCCCGCGGCTCACCACGTCTTGAGGGTCCCGGCCAGTCGGCCGGGACCCTACTTTTTTGTGATTCGTCCACAGGTTCCCAGCCCTCGGGACCAGCCACGACGCCGCTCCATACACAGGTTACGGTGGCCGTGTGGACGGATTGTGCACAACCGGGAATCACCCGATGTGGAAAACTTTGTGGACAACGTTCGAGCTTCGGTGGATAAGCATCCCGGTGCGGGGGACGACCCTGTGGATTCCGCGACATAGCGCGGAAGTTACGCACTGAGCGACCACAGACGGGCCCGAAGTTAAGCACAGGACGTCAACAGGCTCGAGCCATTCAAACAGCGGGAAGCAGGCAGTTATCCACAGTTTCCACATGGGTTATTAACACTCTTACCCTTAAAGAGAAATCCACCGAATAACAAAAATCTTGTGCCCACGCCTCGTCCCGAGCCCGGACGAGAACCTGTAATTACAAGTTTGCGCACTCCACTCGGCTCGTGTGGGCTCGAAAGTCGCCGCTCAAGGCGGATACGATGCACACGGCGAGTTACATATTTTTAGACCAAAGGGGCATTGCCGTGAAGTTCTCCGTCGAGCGCGACGTACTGGCTGAAGCAGTCACATGGACGGCACGATCCTTGTCACCACGCCCGCCGGTCCCCGTTCTCTCCGGTCTCCTGATCAAAGCCGACAGCGGTTCACTATCGATCGCAAGCTTTGACTACGAAATCTCCGCTCGCCTGACCATCAGCGCTGATGTCCAGGAAGAAGGCACCACCCTGGTCTCCGGCCGCCTCCTGGCGGACATCTGCCGTTCCCTACCCTCGGCACCCGTGCAGGTCGAGGTCGACGGCGGCAAGGTCACGCTCACGTGCAAGTCCTCCAAGTTCAACCTCGCGGCCATGCCCGTCAATGACTACCCCCAGTTGCCGGCACTTCCGGAACTGTCCGGTGTGATTGCCGGTGATGAGTTCGCGCACGCCGTGGGTCAGGTGAACATCGCTGCCTCCAAGGACGACACCCTGCCGATCCTCACGGGCGTACGCATGGAGATCGACGGCGAAAAAATCACGTTGCTCGCCACGGACCGGTACCGGTTGGCCATGCGTGAACTCACGTGGCGGCCTTCTGATCCCACGATTTCCACGGCGGCTCTGATCAAGGCCAAGACCTTGAACGACATTGCCAAGACACTCGGCGCCGCCGGGGACGTCAATGTGGCACTGGCGGACAACGCGGAGCTGGTCGGTTTCGAATCCGGTGGCCGCCGCACCACCAGCTTGCTGATCGACGGTGAGTACCCCAAGATTCGCTCGTTGTTCCCGGAGAACACCCCGATCACCGCCGCGGTCAAGACGGCGGATCTCGTGGAAGCGGTTCGCCGCGTCTCCTTGGTCGCCGAACGCAACACACCGGTGCGACTGGCCTTCACCCAGGGACAGGTGGCATTGGACGCCGGCACCGGTGAGGACGCGCAGGCTTCCGAGGTCCTGGATGCCCAGCTCAACGGTGACGACATCACCGTGGCGTTCAACCCGACCTACCTGTCCGAAGGTTTGCACGCCTTCGATTCCCAGTACGTGCGGTTCTCCTTCACCGCACCTCCCAAACCCGCGGTTCTCTCCGCCCAGCAGGAACTGGATGGCGAGGACAACGTGGATTACAAGTACCTGCTGATGCCGGTCCGGTTGCCCAACCAGTGATCGTGTGTTCGTAGACCACCTGTCCCTGCTGGATTTCAGAACCTACGCGAGTCTCGATCTGCCCCTGGACCGCGGGCTGACCGTGTTCGTAGGTCCCAACGGCGTGGGCAAGACCAACGTGGTCGAGGCCATCGACTGGGCCGCCAATCTCTCATCGCACCGCGTTGCCAGTGACACCCCGCTGATCAAGACGGGGGCCGAACGGGCAATCGTGCGGATCCGAGTCCGCCGCGCCACCCACCACACGGTTCTGGAGTTCGAACTCAACGACGGCCGGGCCAACAGGGTACAGATCAACCGTGCAGCTCCGGTGCGCGCACGGGAAGCCATGGGTGTCCTTCACACCGTGGTGTTCTCTCCGGAGGATCTGACGTTGGTCAAGGGAGACCCGGGGCACCGGCGGAAGTTCCTGGACGATCTGGCAACCTCCATGCGGCCGGTGCTGGTCGCGGCCCGCAGCGATTACGACCGGGCCCTGAAACAACGCAACGCGCTGTTGAAATCCGCCCGTTACTCACGCCAGAACGCGCAATCCCACCAGGCAACCCTTGCCGTGTGGAACGAGCAGTTGGCGCGGGCCGGTGCAGCGGTCATGGGGGCGCGGCTTCAGTTGCTCAAGGCGCTGGAGCCCGAAGTGGATCGGGCCTATCAGCAGCTCACGGACGGTCCGAAGCACGTGGGGCTGCGCTACGAGTGCTCGTCAGTGGACCCCGCTGCCGACTCCGCGGCCCTGGAGCATTTTTCCGTGGGGGACCTCTACGAGTTGATGCTGCAGGCCTTCGATCGGGTCCAACGGCAAGAGCAGGAACGCGGGATCACCCTGGTGGGTCCGCACCGCGATGACATGGTGATTTCACTCGGGGACACCCCGGCCAAGGGCTATGCCTCCCACGGTGAGACGTGGTCCACGGCCCTGGCCCTGCGGCTGGGTTCCTGGTACGTGCACGTGGCCGATGACCCCAATGAGGGCGCAGCACCCGTGCTGATCTTGGACGACGTGTTCGCCGAACTGGATGCGCGGCGTCGGCAGAAGCTGGCTCAACTGGTCCAGCGGGCCGAGCAGGTATTGGTGACCGCCGCTGTGGACGAGGATCTTCCGCGGGCGCTGCGCGAGAACCCGCACCGCGTGGTGCGCGTGAGCCCCGGGCGGGTGGACGTACAGGACGCCCCGGCCGGCGAGGCGCCCCCCGATCGAGGCGAGCATGACTGATCCGGCCCGGGACGACGTCGTCGATGCCGCCGCCTCCGCGCTGCAACGCGTGCGTCGAGCGGCTCAGGAGCGCGGAGATGCGCGGTTGTCCAAGGCGGCCGCGGCCAAGAACATGAAGTTCTTCGGACAGGCGATGGAGGACGGCACGGGATCGCCGGCACTCAAGCAGCGTTACAACCGGCCCGTGGATGCCCGGCAGATGGGTGGTTACTCCGGACCGGGGAAGTCGGCGCGAGATCCACGCAAGCTGGGCAATATCGTGGATTCACTGATCGTGCACCGTGGCTGGAAGACGCCCGTGAACGTGAGCAGCGTGCTCGCGGACTGGGCCTCGCTCGTGGGGGCGCGCAATGCGGAGCACACGTGGCCCGAGAGCTTTGAGGACACCGTGGTGCGCGTGCGCTGCGACTCCACCGCGTATGCCACCCAATTGCGGTTGATTCAATCGCAGATCCTGCGCACCTTCGCGGACCGGCTGGGGGAGGGCATCGTGACCAAGCTCGAGATCCACGGGCCGGTGGGGCCAAGTTGGAAGAAGGGCCGGTGGACCGTCCAGGGCCGCGGGCCCCGCGATACCTACGGATAACCGCGTTTCATGGCCCGGATGAGGCGGTAAACGCCGCAATTCTCAGAATCACCCCGGTTCATGTGGTCCCCCAGCGGACTGGGCCCCCGGGGCGTCTGCGGGCCGTTGAGCGCTTTATCCGGTAGAATTGGGGTACAAGATCTTTTTGTCCCGCCAGCCGATGAGCCGCGCGCCGTCTCATCGGCTGTATTCATGCGGGCCGACCAATCGATCTACGTCGATTACGCAGGAGGACCGGAGACCCCGTGGCTACAGAGGATCCCCTACAGCACGAGTACGGTGCCGGTGATATCACCGTTCTGGAAGGCCTGGAGGCCGTCAGGAAACGTCCGGGGATGTACATCGGTTCCACCGGACCTCGCGGACTGCACCACCTGGTGTACGAGGTGGTCGACAACTCCGTCGATGAGGCACTCGCCGGCTACTGCGATCACATCGAGATCACACTCCAGGCTGACGGCGGTGTGCGCGTCTCCGACAACGGTCGCGGTATCCCCGTGGACATGCACCCCACCGAGGGCAAGCCCACCGTGGAGGTGGTCATGACCATCCTGCACGCCGGCGGTAAGTTCGGCGGCGGCGGTTACGCCGTCTCCGGTGGCCTGCACGGCGTGGGTATTTCCGTGGTCAACGCCCTGTCCGCCCGCGTCAGCACCGTGGTGCGCCGGCAGGGTTATGAATGGCGGATGAACTTTGCCAACGGCGGTGTCCCGCAGGGCCAGCTGGAAAAGGGTGAGGCCACCGAGGAGACCGGTACCACTCAGACGTTCTACCCTGACCCCGAGATCTTCGAGACCGTCGATTTCGACTTCGAGACGCTGCGCGCTCGCTTCCAGCAGATGGCCTTCCTGAACAGGGGACTGCGCATCACGCTCACGGATGAGCGACAGCAGGACGAGTCCGGTGAGGAGATCGCCGGGTCCCAGACCAAGGTTTCCGCGGAGGAACCGGTCGAGGGGCAGGACGGCGGCACCGTCAACGCCGCGAATGGCCAGACCCACACCAACTCGAACGGTGACCTGCAGGTCGTCTACAAGTACGACAATGGCCTGCTGGACTACGTGACTTTCTTGAACTCGTCCAAGAAGGCCGATCTCATCCACGACGATGTCATTGCGTTGGAAGTGGAAGACGACGACAAGAAGATGTCGTTGGAACTGGCCATGCAGTGGACCACCGCGTTCACGGAGTCGGTGCACACCTATGCCAACACCATCAACACCCACGAGGGTGGCACGCACGAAGAGGGCTTCCGTTCCGCGCTGACCACCCTGATCAACCGTTACGCGCGAGAGAACAAGCTGCTGCGCGACAAGGACGAGAACCTCACCGGCGACGACGTTCGCGAGGGGTTGACCGCGGTGGTGTCCATCAAACTGGGCGAACCCCAATTCGAGGGCCAGACCAAGACCAAGCTGGGCAACTCCGAGGCCAAGACCTTTGTGCAGCGCGAGATGTTCGACTTGTTCGGTGACTGGCTCGAGCGCAATCCGGCCCCGGCCAAGGACATCATCCGCAAGGCGATCTACGCGTCCCAGGCCCGCTTGGCCGCGCGTAAGGCGCGCGAAACCACACGACGCAAGGGCTTGCTGGAATCCGGTGGCATGCCGGGCAAGCTCAAGGACTGCTCGTCCAAGGACCCCACGCTCTCCGAGATCTACATCGTGGAGGGTGACTCCGCGGGTGGTTCGGCCGTGCAGGGCCGTGACCCCGGTCGCCAGGCCATCCTGCCGTTGCGCGGCAAGATCTTGAACGTGGAGCGCGCGCGCCTGGACCGTGCGCTGTCCAACGCCGAGGTTCAGTCCATGATCACCGCGTTCGGCGCGGGAATCGGCGATGACTTCGACATCGAAAAGGCCCGCTACCACAAGATCGTGCTCATGGCCGACGCGGACGTGGACGGCCAGCACATCACCACTTTGCTGCTCACGCTGTTGTTCCGGTTCATGCGCCCGCTCATTGAGCACGGCTACGTGTACCTGGCGCAGCCGCCGCTGTACCGCATCAAGTGGTCCAACGCCGCCCACGACTACGTGTTCTCGGACGCCGAGCGTGACGAGGTCGTGGCCGAGGGTCTGGCCAAGAACCGTCGCCTGCCCAAGGACAACGGCATTCAGCGTTACAAGGGCCTGGGCGAGATGGACTACACCGAGCTGTGGGAGACCACCATGGACCCCGAGCACCGCACGCTGTTGCAGGTCACCATGGACGACGCCGCCGCGGCGGACCAGGTGTTCTCCGTGCTCATGGGTGAGGACGTGGAATCCCGCCGCGAATTCATCCAGCAGAACGCCAAAGACATTCGGTTCCTCGACATCTAGAACATGTTGTCCGCCGCATATTCCGTATGTGGCATGAATGCCGAACCGTGGGATTTGAGAAGAAACGGATAGCAACGAATGAGTGACGAGACTCCGGACGGAAACGTCCCGGTCGACCCCGAGAACTCGATCGAGCTCGAAACGGACGAAGGCGACGTCGTCGTGAGCACTGGCGATCACGTGGAGCAGGTGGACCTGCAGACCGAGATGCAGCGCTCGTACCTGGACTACGCCATGGCCGTGATCGTGGGCCGTGCACTGCCGGACGTGCGCGACGGTTTGAAGCCCGTGCACCGCCGGGTGATCTACACGATGTTCGACGGCGGTTACCGCCCCGAGCGTTCCTTCAACAAGTGTGCCCGCGTGGTCGGTGACGTGATGGGTAATTACCACCCGCACGGTGACTCCGCGATCTACGACGCCCTGGTGCGACTGATCCAGGGCTGGATCATGCGCTACCCGCTCGCGCTCGGCCAGGGTAACTTCGGCTCGCCCGGTAACGACGGCGCCGCGGCCCCCCGTTACACCGAGACCAAGATGGCTCCGCTGGCCATGGAGATGGTCCGGGACATCCACGAGGACACCGTGGATTTCCAGGACAACTACGACGGCAAGCAGCAGGAACCCACCGTTCTGCCGGCGCGCTTCCCGAACCTGCTGGTCAACGGTTCCTCCGGTATTGCCGTGGGTATGGCCACCAACATTCCGCCGCACAACCTGCGCGAAGTGGCGGACGGCGTGCAGTGGTACCTCCAGAACCCCACCGTGGACCGCGAGACCCTGCTCGAAGAACTCATTAAACGCGTCAAGGGCCCGGACTTCCCCACGGGAGCTCAGATCCTGGGTCACAAGGGCATCGAGGACGCCTACCGCACCGGCCGCGGCTCCATCACCATGCGCGCCGTGGTCAGTGTGGAGGAAATCCACGGTCGGACGTGCCTGGTGGTCACCGAACTGCCGTACCAGGTGAACCCGGACAACCTGGCCGTGAAGATCGCCGACCTCGTCAAGGACGGCCGTGTGCAGGGCATTGCGGACATGCGCGATGAGACCTCCGGTCGTACCGGTCAGCGTCTGGTGATCGTGCTCAAGCGCGATGCCGTTCCCAAGGTGGTGCTCAACAACCTCTACAAGCACACGCAGCTGCAGGAGAACTTCTCCGCCAACATGCTGGCGCTCGTGGACGGTGTGCCCC
>NZ_JAUNPE010000297.1 GCF_030536815.1 Kocuria sp. | reverse complement strand
CGGGGGTCGGTGTGGGGGAAACGGTCATGGGTTCAGCGTAACGAGCGGCACACCCGGCTTCGCAGAGGCCACACGGTCAGCGCGTCTACAGTGGAGATCATGTTCTTCTCCCGCGCGCGCACCCAGGACGGATCTCACGGACTCCACAACTCCACCCGCCGCGCGGCATTGGCAACGATGACTTTGGGGACCTTGTTGCTCACCGGGTGCGGCTCCCCCGTCACGGTCGAGGGAGCGCCGCACAATACCGATCCCGCGTGCGCGTCCGCCATGCTGGCCATGCCCGAGACCATGGGCGATTTGGACCAGCGGGCCACCACGAGTCAGGGCACCACGGCCTACGGCGATCCCTCGGGTGTGATCGTGCGCTGCGGAGTGGAGCCACCGGCACCCACCACTGATCCGTGCACCAACGTCAACGGGGTGGACTGGTTGATCTCCGAGGTGGAGGGTCAGGAGAATCAGTGGCGAGCCGTCAGCTACGGTCGCTCCCCCGCCGTGGAACTGCTTTTCGACACCGCTCGTGTTCCGTCATCCACCGCGATCGTGGAGGCCGGCAGTGCGGTGGCGCAGATCCCCCAGGAGAACACGTGCTTGTCCGTGTCCGACACCCTGGACCTGCAGAACACCCCCTGACCCGGAACGGGCCACGGGGTGCCAGGACGGTCGGTGATCGACTCGCGGGGTGCTCAGCGCAGTCCCACGGGGCGTTCCAGCGCCAGCGAAATCAGCTCGTCGATCAGATCCGGGTACTGCACTCCGGACGCCGCCCACATCCGCGGGTACATGGAAATCGGGGTGAAGCCGGGCATCGTGTTGATCTCGTTGATGATCACGCGGTGATCGGGCGTGACAAAGAAATCGCAGCGCGAGAGTCCCTCGCCGTCAATGGCGTCGAATGCTATGACTGCCTTCTCCCGCAGGGTCGCGATCACATCGTCGGGCAGATTCGCGGGACAGGACAGTCGGGCGCCGTCGTCCGCTACGTACTTGGCCTCGAAGTCGTAGAAGTCATGGCCCTGGACCTCGATCTCACCGGGCAGGGACGCACGAGGGGTGGACCACTCGTGAGCGCCCAGCACGGCGCACTCGATTTCGCGGCCGTCGATCCCGGCCTCGATCACGAGCTTCAGGTCGTGCTTGCGGGCGGTCTCGATGGCGGCGTCGAGGTCTTCGGCCTCGTCCACGCGGGTGATCCCGAACGAAGAACCGGCGCGAGCGGGCTTGACGAAGACGGGGAAACCCAACGCGGCCACGTTGTTCCGGACCTGCTCCGGGTTGGTCAACCAGTCGCGGTTGTGGACCACGGTGTAGGGACCGACCTCCAGCCCGGCGGCCTCGAAGGCGACCTTCATGAAGTGCTTGTCCATCCCGATGGCCGAGGCCGAGACACCGCAGCCCACGTAGGGCAGGTCGGCCAACTCCAGCAGACCCTGCAGGGTCCCGTCCTCTCCGAACGGCCCGTGCAGCAGCGGGAACACGGCGTCGATGTGCCGGCCCCGCGTCAGTGCGCCGCCTTCGACCCCGTATTCGTGGACGAGCAGCTCGTTCTCCCCCACCTGCAACGGCAGGGTCACTCGCTTCTCGCCCACGGGCAACACGGCCATGGTCCGGCTGTCCAACAGGGTCTCCAGTTCCTCCTGCGAATACAGGAACCAGGTGCCATCGGTGGCGATGCCAACGCTCACCACGTCCCACCGATCGCGATTGATGGCGCGCAGCACCGAACGGGCGGTGACCAAGGACACCGAATGCTCGGAGGAGCGGCCCCCGAACACCACGGCCACGCAGGGTTTGCCGGCCGCGCCGGCCCCCTCCGCGGTGCCTTGAGCGTTGTCCGCCGTGTTCATCATGCGCTGTTCCCTTCGGATTTGAGGTCTCGGCC
>NZ_JAUNPE010000141.1 GCF_030536815.1 Kocuria sp. | reverse complement strand
GCGGGGCGCAGCACAGCGCACAACATTTGCACTGCAGACTCGTTGACGATGCGACCCTGAGGTCGCGCCCGCCCGCACTCTGCTCGACGTAAAAGCCCACTTCCCCGGGCAGCTGCAAACTGACCGACGGTAAAGCCAAGATCCCCGAGGTACCGGGTCGTACCGTCGATCAGTTTGCATTCGGCCCGGGAGGCTGGTCGTAGCGTCGATCAGTTTGCAGGCAGGCGGTCCGTTCCTCACCCACCGCTGCGCTTCTTGGTCCGCGCCGTGGCCACCGCGTTCCACGGGTCCTCAGGCCAAGGGTGTTTGGGGTAGCGGCCTCGCATTTCGGACCGGACCTGCTGATACGGGCCGGACCAGAACGACTGCAGATCATCCGTGATCGCCAACGGTCTGCGCGCGGGAGACAACAAATGGAACTGCACGGGCACGTGTCCGTCCACCAACCGCGGCGTATCCGCCCAGCCAAAACACTCCTGGAGTTTCACGGCCACCACGGGAGGCTGTTGAGGTTCCTCCGGCGAGTAGACCTGCGGATAATCGATCCGCGCCGTGTTCCCGCTCGGCACCGCCAACCGCTGCGGCACCAACTCCTCCAGCCGGCTGGCTTCGGGCCATGGCAACAGCCGACGCAGGGCGTCCGCCACCTTGACCGAACGCAGTGACGCTCCCCGCGCAATGTCTTGCAGTTCAACACTCAGCCATTCCTCGAGCCGGTCCAGCAGCGCCGTATCATCCATGGCGGGCCACGGATCTCCCAGGTGCCGGTGCAACAGCGCCAGGCGAGCGCGCAGGGAACGAGCGGCGTCGTCCCAGGGCAGCAGCTCCAGGCCCTGACTGTGCAGTGCGCTGCGCACGGCCGGCAGGGCGGTGTGGGGATCGGCGGCGACCGGCGTGGAGGACAGGTCGATCGCTCCGACGGCTCGCACGCGGCGAGCTCGGACCTTTCCGTTCACGAATTCGCCACGCGTGTGCTCACTCGCCAACGGACCCGCAATGAGCAATGCCGTGGGCTCGTCCAACGGCGCAGCCGCACGAATCACGGCACCGGTTCCAGCGGCCACCCTTCCCGCGGCGCGACTCAACTCCGCAACTGCAAGCCATTCGTGGTGGCGCAGGGAACTCCCCGGCTCGAGCCCCGCGCGAGTACCCGATGCCAGCAGCCACTGCTCCCCCGCATTGTCCACGCGCTTGGCGATCCACTCGGGCTTCCCCAGCCCGACGACGGCGCCCTCCCGCGCATCCCGCGGGACCTCGCCGTGCGTGCCGCCCTCCACAAGAACACCGTGCACAGCACTGGCGTGCACAATGCCGGGTTCAACAGCTGGACCGTGCTGCCCGGAGATTCGTTCCAACCGTGCTACCTCCCGCGCCCACCGTGCGGACTCCGCTCCCCCGCCCGAACGCAACCGACGCACAAGGGCGGGAATGTCTGCGGCGGGGATGCGAGCGCCGTCGGCGATGGCGGCGATGACCTCCGCGGCGGCACGCCGTCCGACGAGAGCGGCGCCGTCCAGCAGGGCCCTGCCCCACCGGGGCTCCACAGGCATTGCGACCAGTACGCGACCAAGGTCGGTGGCGCGACCGTCCTCAGCGATGGCACCCAGGCGCCGTAACTGCGCGTCCGCATCGGCGCGGGCACGCGAAGGCAACGGATCCGGCAAGGACAGCCCGTCACCGCCCGGTGCGCCCCACACGGCGAGCGCCAGGCAGGCAAACGTGAGATCGGCGGTGCGCACCTCGGGAACGGTGTGGGCGGGCATGGCACCCCACGTGGCGTCGTCGTAGCACCGCACCACCGCGCCGGGCCCCTGACGTGCGGCGCGGCCGGCCCGCTGATCGGCCGATGCTTTGGACGCCGAGACCGTCACCAGCCCCGAGATCCCGCGCCCGGCATCGCGCCGCGGTTGACGGGCCAGGCCCGAATCGATCACCAGTCGCACACCGTTGACCGTCAGGGACGATTCCGCAAGGGATGTCGTCACCACGATTCGCGGCGGATCCCCCGGTGTGCGTCCCGCGACCGCCCGGTCCTGCTCCCGTGGCGGGAGCTGACCGTGCAATTCCAGGATGTCGGCGCGGGTGAGCCTGTGCAGTTCGGTTGCCACACGGGAGACCTCGCGCGCGCCGGGCACGAACACGAGCGCGTCCGTTCCTTCGTGAGCTTTGAGAGCCTTCGCATGGGCCGCCGCGGCCGTCCGGGCCACGTGCGACAGGAACGCGGGAGTCACCCCGCGATCGTCCAGGCGTTGCGGCCCCGGGGCCCATACGAGGTCCAGCGGATACAGCGCGGACGGGCAGTCCACGATCGGTGCGGAGTCATCTGCGCCCAGTAACTCGGCAAAGCGGGCGGCATCCACGGTCGCGGACATCGCCACAACAGTGAGGTCCTCGCGCAGTTCTCTCAGTTCGGCGAGCATGCCCACCAGCAGGTCGGACTCCACGCCTCGCTCATGCACCTCATCCAGAACCACCGCCGCCGTGCCGGGCAGTTCCGGGTCCCTCAGCAGGCGCCGCAGCATGATCCCGGGGGTCACGAACTCGATGCGCGTGCTCGGTTGCGTGGTGCTTTCACCGCGCACGCTCCACCCGACGACCTCGCCCGGTTGCGTTCCCGTCAGCGCAGCCAGTCGGCGGGCGGCCGCCCTGGCCGCGACCCGGCGCGGTTGCACCACGACCACGCGACCGGTGGGCTGGGAGGTGGGAGCGGCGTCGGCAAGAACGTTGGCAATCACCGGCGGAACCACGGTGGTCTTGCCCGTCCCCGGAGGTGCCTGCACCACCGCTGCTCCCCGGTGGAGCGCGGTTTCCAGAGCGGGCACGGACTCCGCGAAGGGCAGGCCGCGACCAATACGCTCCAGGTCGAAGGGGACAACACTCATGGTTGCCAGTATGCCCGTCCGCCCTTCCACCTAAAGTGGTACCCATGACCAACGCGCAGCTTCCCGAGCAGGTATCCGAGATCTTCGACCCCCAGCAGTGGCGGCAGGTGCAGGGCTTCGAGGACCTGCAGGACATCACGTACCACCGCGGCGTCGAACGCGACGAGAGCGGTGACGTGGTCCGGGATCTGCCGTGGGTGCGCATTGCATTTCACCGCCCCGAGGTCCGCAATGCCTTCCGTCCCGGCACCGTGGACGAGTTGTACCGCACGCTTGATCACGCGCGGATGTCCTCGGACGTGGGCGCGGTGATCCTCACGGGCAACGGGCCCTCCGCCAAGGACGGCGGCTGGGCGTTCTGCTCCGGCGGCGATCAGCGCATTCGCGGCCGCGACGGCTACCACTACGCGGAGGGTGACACGGCCGACTCCATCGACCCGGCCCGAGCGGGCCGCTTGCACATCCTGGAAGTTCAGCGCCTGATCCGCACCATGCCCAAGGTGATCATTGCGGCGGTGTCCGGCTGGGCGGCCGGCGGTGGTCACTCGCTGCACGTGGTCTGCGATCTGACCATTGCGTCCGCCGAGCACGGCAAGTTCAAGCAGACGGACGCGACCGTTGGCTCCTTCGACGCCGGCTACGGTTCCGCGTTGCTCGCCCGCCAGGTGGGCCAGAAGTTCGCTCGAGAAATCTTCTTCCTGGCCGACGAATATTCTGCCGAGGACATGTTCCGCATGGGCGCCGTCAACAAGGTGGTCCCCCACTCGGACCTGGAGACATCCGCGCTGGACTGGGCTCGCAAGATCACCGCCCAGTCCCCGCAGGCCGTGCGCATGCTCAAGTACGCATTCAACCTCCCGGACGACGGCATGGTCGGCCAGCAGGTCTTCGCCGGCGAAGCCACGCGCATGGGGTACATGACCGACGAGGCCGTTGAGGGCCGGGACGCCTTCCTGCAAAAGCGTGACCCGGACTGGTCCGCGTTCCCCTACTACTTCTGATCCGATCACTTCTCCTCGGTGACAGCCCCGATGTCTGAACTTCCCGGAAAACCTCTGAGCGCACCCGCCGCCGGTACCCTGCCGCGGGACACCGTTGTGTTCGACGGTCCCGTGACGGGTGATCCGCTTGCGCTCCTCGAACCCCTCGGCCGGGCACTGTCCCGCACCGGCCCCGCGGTGATCGTCTCGACCTCCGGGTCAACGGGCCGCCCCAAGAAGACGGTCCTGACCACGGAGGCTCTCACGGCATCCGGGCGGGCCACCGAACGAGCCACGTCCGGGCCCGGCCAGTGGCTGTTGTGCCTGCCCGCGCATTACGTCGCGGGCGTCCAGGTGTTGGCGCGGTCCGTACTCGCCGGCACCACACCCGTGCTCATGGCGCCCGGCCCCTTTACGCCGGAGGGGTTTGCGCGGGCCGCCTCGGGCATGAACCACCAGACGCGGTACGTGTCCGTGGTGCCCACCCAGCTGCAACGCATCCTGGACCCCGCCGACGCCGCTCCCCACCCCGAAGCCGTCCGCGCTCTCGCGCGTTTCGACGCGATCCTGGTGGGCGGCTCCGCACTGTCCCGCACCCTCGCCCGGCAAGCCGGAGACGCCGGTCTCACCGTGGTCAGCACGTACGGCATGTCCGAGACGTGCGGTGGCTGCGTGTACAACGGGCGACCCTTGGACACGGTCCGGATCCGCACGGTTCCCGACGACGCCGCCGGCGACCTCTCCCACTTCACTTCCCCGCCCGGCCACGCGCCGGGAGTAGGGCGCATCTGGTTGGGCGGCGACATCGTTGCCGGTGGCTATTTGGACGACCCCCGGCAGACCGGTGAGCACTTCCGCGTGATCGACGGACAGCGCTGGTACCGCACGGACGATCTGGGAAGCACCGCCGAGGACGGCACGGTGAGCGTTCTCGGCCGCACGGACGATGTGATCAATACCGGCGGGATCAAGGTCTCGGCCGGCGTGGTGACCGCAGCGCTCACCTCACACCCCGGAGTCCGCGGGGCACTCGTGGTTCCCGTACCGGATGCTGAGTGGGGCCACGCCGTGGCGGCGCTGGTGGTACCGCGGGACGGGCAATTCACGAACGAGCTGCGCAAAGAACTTGCCGACCTGGTCCGCGAACACCACGGTTCCTCAGCCGTACCCAAGTACTGGCGCTGTGTACCGGAGCTCCCCTTGCTCAGCACCGGCAAACCGGACCGCCGCGCCGCCGCGCAGCTCTTCGACACCGCCGGAGCCCCCGCCGATACACCACACCCGGGGAATGGCTGACAACTGCATGCCCGCTCATTCACTGGATCTGAACTTCGCGCCGCAGGACGACTCCGTGTTCCGGGATCGCTGGCAGGCATTGCGCGCGGCGGGTTTGCCGAGCCTGGCCGATCACCGAGGGGCCTCCAACGCCCCGCACATCACCGTTCTCACGGCATCTCGGATCCCTGCCGACGTGCTGGAACGCGTCCGCGCCCATTTCGCGGTCGCCCTTCCGCTGCCGTTGACCCTCAACGGTGTGGTGGTGCTGGGATCCGGGCCGTTCGTTCTTGCCGAGCACGTGATCGCCCCGCCCGAGATGCATAGCCTTGTGGAGGGGTGGCAGCGTCTGGTGGACGGCGGCTCCCAGAGGCTGCGCCCGTGGACACCCCACGTGACACTGGCCAAGCGTCTGAGTGCTTCGCAGGTGGGACGGGCGCTGGCGGTACTGCAAGACCGGCCCGCACCGACCACCGTCACCGCTACCGCAATGCGCCGGTGGGATCCCGAGCGGAAGACCTCCACCCGCGAGGCGTAGGCACGCCCCGGCCTCCGGGGTGACGGCTACCTCAGCTCCGGGGGG
>NZ_JAUNPE010000140.1 GCF_030536815.1 Kocuria sp. | reverse complement strand
ACCCACGCACACCACGTTTCAGACACGATGGAGCACACACGATGAGCACCTCGCATTCCGCCCCCGGCCAGCCCGAGGGCACCCCCGAGAACAACGGATCGGGTCAGCACGCCGGGTCCGGTGACGCACCCTGGCACAACGACGCCGCTGGCAAACCACAAAGCCGCCGCGAGCGTCGGTCTTTGCGCGGCGGTATGGGCAAACGCGGCAACCGTCCAAGTGGGGGCTCCGGGTCCGAGGACGCCACCGAGCGTTCGTCCCGGGGCTCACGCAGCCAACGGCGCGTGGTGCGCGGTGAACCGGTTCTGGTGGTGGACGGACTCTCCGTGGACTTCGGTGTGGACAAGGAATGGGTCCCGGCCGCAATCGACTTGAATTACCAGGTGGCCGCCGGTGAGGTGCTGGCCATCGTGGGTGAGTCCGGTTCGGGCAAGTCTGCCAGTTCGATGTCCATCCTGGGACTGCTGCCCTCCAATGCCCGGGTCAGCGGCTCGGCGCAACTGGCCGGTGAGCAACTGATCGGGCTGCAGGGTGCGGCACTGCGCCGCGTGCGCGGTGAAGAGATCGCGGTGATTTTCCAGGAACCCATGACCGCGCTCAACCCGGTGTACACCGTGGGTCAGCAAATTGTGGAAACCATTCGGCTGCACCGGGACATGTCGCCGTCACAGGCCGCCGAGCGCGCCAAGGAAATGCTGACCATGGTGGAGCTTCCGGATCCGGACAAGGCGTTCCGCTCCTATCCGCACCAGCTGTCCGGCGGTCAGCGTCAGCGGGCCATGATTGCGCAGTCACTGTCCTGCGACCCCAAGTTGCTGATTGCCGATGAGCCCACCACGGCCCTGGACGTCACGGTCCAGGCCGAAATCCTGGACCTGATCCGAAACCTCAAGGACAAACTGGATTCGGCCGTCATCCTGATCACCCACGACATGGGCGTGGTGGCCGACCTCGCGGACCGCATTGCCGTGATGGAGAAAGGCCGGATCGTCGAGCAGGGCTCCGCCGAGCAGATCTTCTCCGCGCCCGAGCACCCCTACACCAAGACGTTGCTGGAATCGGTGCCCCACCTGGGCGAGGGCGGCGAGACCGGCGAGTCCGTGGACATGGTGGCCGTGCTGGAACGAGAGGTCGAGGCGGAGCAACGCGAGGCGGCGTCGTCGGCCGTGGACAGGGACACCGCGGCGACCGATGACGTCTCGGCGGGAACCGCAGGATCGACCGCGGTGACAGCGGCGACCGCGGGCGACCGTCCCGCACTGCCCACGGACGCGGCGCGCACCCCGCGTCACGTGGAACCCAGCGTGGACACCGCGGCACTGCGCGTCACGGAACCCGTGCTGCAGCTCAAGAACGTGGCCATTGAATACCCCAAACAAGGGCGCAATCCCGCGTTCCGAGCCGTTGAGGACGTGAGTCTGACCGTGGCCGCGGGGGAAGTACTGGGCCTGGTGGGTGAGTCCGGCTCGGGTAAGACGACCATCGGGCGCGCGGCCGTGGGGTTGCTGCCCGTGGTCGAGGGCTCGCTGATCGTGGACGGGCATGAACTCAGCGGCGCGTCCCGAAAAGAACTCAATGGCGTGCGAAAAGACGTGGGCATGGTGTTCCAGGACCCGTCGTCATCGCTGAACCCGCGGCTGCCGATCGGTGAATCCATTGGTGAGCCCATGTTCCTGGCCGGAATGGCCAAGGGACAGCAGTTGCAGCACCGCATCGAACAGTTGCTGGACCAGGTGCGGTTGCCGCGCAACTATCGCAACCGTTACCCGCATGAACTCTCGGGTGGTCAGAAACAGCGTGTGGGTATTGCACGGGCGCTGTCGCTGAAGCCCAAGCTCCTTGTCGCGGACGAGCCGACCTCGGCCTTGGACGTGTCCGTGCAGGCCACGGTGTTGGACCTGTTCGAGGAACTGCAGGCCGAGATGGGCTTCGCATGCTTGTTCGTGACCCATGATCTCGCGGTGATCGACCGGCTCGCGGACCGCATCGTGGTCATGCAGCACGGCCGGATCGTGGAGCAGGGACAGCGCGAAGTGGTGTTGCGCAAGCCCGAGCAGGATTACACCAAGCGATTGTTGGCCGCGGTCCCGGTGCCGGACCCGGACACCCAGCGCGCGCGCCGTGAACTGCGCCAGAAAATGAAGCTCGGCGCGTCCTAGGGATATCGCGGGCCACGGTTCGGGGACGTATTTGGACGAAATCGGTATGTGTCATCGGCGGTCACCTGTGCCGGGTGTCACAACAGACTTACTAGGGTGGAGACATGATTAATTCCGCACGCCTGACCTCAGACCTTTCCCGCTTGCGTCGTGAAACCGACATGTTCCTGGCGACCATCGAGTCGCTGGCCGATCGCGAAATGACCGAACCCACCCTGTGCGAGGGCTGGGATCGTGCGCACGTGATTGCTCACCTCGCATCCAACGGCAAGGCGCTGGTCAAGCTCATCGACTGGGCCGTGACCGGCGTGCCGCAACAGCCCTACGAATCCCAAGAGGCCCGTGATCGCGAGATCGACGAGCTGGCAGCCCTTCCCAGGGAGGAGCTCATCCAAAAGGTCCGTGACAGCGCGGACTACTTCGAGGAGCAGTGCGAACGTCTCAAGGGTGAGATCACCACCGAGGAACTGGACTTGCACGGCAAGCCCATTCCCGCCACGTCCATCCCGGCCGTGCGCGTGTCCGAGGTAGTGGTGCACCACCACGACCTCGACACCACCTGGACCATTGAAGAGGCGGACCCGGACTCGCTGCTCAACGCGGTCGAAGCGGCGGTTCGCACCATGCGCGCCAAGGACGCGCCGGGGATGACCCTGCGCACCGAGGAGCGCGACGAATGGATCATTGGCGACGGCGGCCAGGAGATCACCTCGGATCGCGAAGGCTTGCTCGCCTGGTTGGCCCGAGGCGACGACGAGAACGTCGAATCCGAGGGCGAACTGCCCCAGCTGCCCAAGTGGTAAGCCGCTGAGTCGTTGCCGACTCACAGAAAACCGCCGCCGTGCAAAGGTGCACGGCGGCGGTTTTTCGTGGGCGGAGCCATTTAGTGGCGCACGGTGAACAGCCACGGGTCCCAGCGGCGGTCGGTGTGCGGGTCCCCGAAGTTCACGAAGGTCTTGCCCTTGGACTCCACGGTTTTGTACTCCTGAACAACTTCCAGGCTCAAGCGCTCGCGGTGTTCCACCTCCACGATCACGGCTCTGGCCCCGGAACGGTCGGGCAGGGTTGCGGGATAGGCCAAGGCGGCGACCAGCAGGTCCGACGCCTTGGCCGCGGTCATGGCGCGCAGTTCTTCCAGAACGTCATCCGGGCGCCGGTCTGCGGTGTCCGCGGGGTCCAGGGAATTCAGCTCGAACTCGCCGTCCTTGGAACCGGTGACCACGAACACGGGGAAAGCACCGAATTGCAGCACCTGATCCTCCACCACGGTCTGCACGTGGGTCAGTGCGGTGTCCACGGCCTCAACGGCGCCGTCGGAAACCCACTGCCGCCACGCGTTGTCGTGATCGGACTGGGCCTTGGCCGCATCGGCGCGGGACAGGCGGGGCTTTTTGGAGGGGCCACCGGGGTGACGTTTGGGCGGGCGGGCGGAGGATCGAGCCACGAGTTGGGACCCCTTAGTGAGATAGGTGAAAGTCGGTCGTTCTCGGTCAAGCCTAGGCGCTCGCTAGACTGGATCGGAATCACTAGCAAATACCAGGAGCATGCATGTCTGCGATTAATCGCGAGCAGGTGGCCCACCTGGCCGAGCTCGCGCACATCGAAATGACCGAGGAAGAACTCGCGCGCGTTGCCGGCGAACTCGACCTCATCGTCTCGTCCGTGGCCTCGGTCAGCCAAGCGGCCGGACCTGACGTTCCCGCAACCAGCCACCCGCTGCCGTTGCAGAACGTTTTCCGTGAGGACGTGGTGGGGGAGACCCTCACCCAGGAAGAGGCCCTCTCCAACGCACCGGACAGCCAGGACGGCAAATTCCGTGTGCCCGCAATTCTGGACGGAGAGTGAGCATGAGCGAACGCATTGTAGAACTGTCGGCCGCGGATCTCGCGGTCAAGCTGGCCTCGGGGGACATATCGTCCGTTGACGCCGTCAACGCGCACCTTGAGCAGATCGACGCCACCGAGGGCCACGCCGTGGACCCGGAGGATCGGCACAAGGGCACCGACGGACTCAACGCCTTCCTGCATCGCAACCGCGAGGGCGCCCTGCGGGTTGCGAAGGAGGTCGACCAGGCCCGCGCCAACGGTGAGCAGCTGCACGAGCTCGCCGGTGTACCCATCGCGGTCAAGGACCTGATCGTGACCAAGGGCCAGCCCACCACCGCGGCGTCCCGGATGCTCGAGGGCTGGCTGAGCCCGTACGACGCCACCGTGACCAAGAACGTGCGCGCCGCCAAGATGCCCATTCTGGGCAAGACCAACCTGGACGAGTTCGCCATGGGCTCCTCCACGGAGCACTCGGCGTTCGGGCCCACGCGTAACCCGTGGGACCTCAACCGGATCCCGGGCGGTTCCGGTGGCGGTTCCGCCGCTGCGGTCTCCGCGTTCCAGGCGCCCCTGGCGCTCGGCACGGACACGGGCGGTTCCATCCGCCAGCCCGCCGCGGTCACCGGCACCGTGGGCGTCAAGCCCACGTACGGTTCGGTGTCCCGTTACGGCGTGATCGCCATGGCGTCCTCCCTGGATCAGGTGGGACCGTGCTCACGCACCGTGCTGGACTCGGCCCTGTTGCACGAGGTCATTGCGGGCCACGACCCGCAGGATTCCACCTCCCTGAACGACCCCGTGGGGTCCTTCGCCGCGGCGGCCCGTCAGGGTGCCGAGGACGGCGGGCTCAAGGGCCTGCGCGTGGGCGTGGTCAAGCAGCTCACCGGCGAGGGTTTCCAGGCCGGCGTGCAGCAGCGTTTCAATGAGGCGGTGGAGCTGCTGCAGTCGGCCGGCGCCGAGGTCGTGGAGGTCGAGACCCCCAACTTCGAGTACGCGTTGGGTGCCTACTACCTGATCATGTCCTCCGAGGTCTCCTCGAACCTCGCCAAGTACGACGGCGTTCGGTTCGGCCTGCGCGTTGTCCCCGAGGGGAACCCCACGATCGAGCGCGTCATGGGAGCATCCCGCGCCGCCGGTTTCGGTGATGAGGTCAAGCGCCGCATCATCCTGGGCACCTACGCCCTGTCCGCCGGATACTACGACGCCTACTACGGCTCGGCCCAGCAGGTGCGCACCCTGGTGCAACGCGACTTCAATGCCGCGTTCGAGAAGGTGGACGTGTTGATTTCGCCCACGGCTCCCACCACCGCCTTCACCATCGGCGGGGTGGACGAGTCCGCGGATCCCATGCAGATGTACCTCAACGACATCGCCACCATCCCCACCAATCTGGCGGGCATCCCTGCCATCTCGCTCCCGGGCGGGCTGGCTCCCGAGGACGATCTGCCGGTGGGTATCCAGTTCATGGCCCCGGCTCGCGAAGACGCACGCGTCTACCGCGCCGGTGCGGGTCTTGAACGACTGCTCAACGAGAAGTGGGGCGGTCCCGTGTGGGCGTCTCGCAACGACGTCGCCACTACCGTTCGTGACTTTGCGGCCGGTGCCGCGCTGGGAGGCAAATAATGAGCGAGGACGTGCTGTCCTTCGAAGAGGCCATGGAGCGCTTCGATCCCGTGCTGGGTTTCGAGGTGCACGTGGAGTTGAACACCAACACCAAGATGTTCGACGCCGCCCCCAACAC
>NZ_JAUNPE010000139.1 GCF_030536815.1 Kocuria sp. | reverse complement strand
CATCTGAGGCGGAGGTTCGCACACCTGGACATTTGAGGCGCAAGTTCGCACAAACGGGGCCGATTTTCTGCGTACCTCTGCCCAGAATGTTCACTGCATGTCCACCGCCGCTGCCGCACCGTGGATCACGGCCCCGGTGGCAATGGCGCGCGTGCATACCTTGGCCCTGTTCTAGAGTGGTGCGGGTGACTGAGAATGCAACGGCTGCCGCCGATCCCTTTGACATTGCCCGCCGTGCCGCTGACGCCATCCGCGAGCGCACCGGGGTGGAGAACCACCGCATTGCCCTGACCCTCGGTTCCGGGTGGGGTGAGGCCGCCGAACTCATTGGTGAGACCGAACAGGAAATCCCCGCCACGGAGATCCCCGGTTTCTCCCGTCCTGCGTTGGAAGGCCACGTGGGGACGTTGCGCTCGATCAAGTTGGCCGGCGGCGATCACGCCCTGGTCATTGGTGCCCGCACTCATTTCTACGAGGGCAAGGGTGTGCGCGCTGTGGCCCACGGTGTGCGCACCGCCGCCGCCGCGGGTACCGAGATCATGATTCTCACCAATGGTTGCGGCGGTCTGAATCCCGCGTGGCAGCCCGGCACCCCGGTGCTGATCAGCGATCACATCAACCTCACCGCCACGTCCCCGCTAGAGGGTGCCACGTTCGTTGACCTGACCGACCTGTATTCATCGCGCATCCGCGAACTTGCCCGCGAGGTCGATCCCAGCATGGACGAGGGTGTCTATGCGCAGTTCCCCGGCCCGCACTACGAGACCCCGGCCGAGGTGCAAATGGCCAAGGTTCTCGGTGCGGACCTGGTGGGCATGTCCACCGCCCTGGAGGCCATTGCGGCCCGTCATGCCGGCATGGAGGTCTTCGGCATGTCCCTGGTGACCAACCTCGCCGCGGGTATCAGCGAGACCGCGCTCTCCCACGAGGAAGTCCTCGAAGCCGGCGCCGCGGCGGGCCCGCGCATCTCGCGTTTGCTCGCGGACATCGTGGCCAAGCTCTGACGCCCCATTGCGGTCTGTGGGCCGACCACCATCAACGGCCGGAACCTTCTCCCGGCAGGCGACGGCGCACGCATTCCGTAACTGACGGAATGTCAGCAAGGAGACGGGCAACCGTCTAGACTGGGCGAAGAATTCATTACCCCTCGCGGTTGCAGTCTGAAAGGGTGCACTCATGGTCAGAAGAGATGAAGCCTCCGTCAACGAGCAGGAGACTACTCGTCGCTCGGCCGAACCCGGAAGCCACTCGGTCAAGTCCCGCAGGTTCTCGGGCGAGGGCGAAACGGTCAAGAACCTGATTATGCTCATCGGCGGCATGATCACCATTGTGGCCAGCTTCTGGCTGTTCGCCAGCTACCCCAATAGTTTCTGGTTGTTCCTGCTGGGCATCCTCGCGTACGGTTTGGCGTTGTTCGTTCCGACCGCGCTGATCTCCGGATCCACCGCCAAGCATTCCGCCGGCGGCACCGATGTCACCCTGGATCTGCCCCGCGGACCACATGAGATGGCACAGCGCCCCAACGTGCCCAACCAGGCGCAGGTCAACCACTAAGTTTCACTGCTAAGAACCCCGTCACCGGATTTCGGTGGCGGGGTTCTTGCGTGCTCGGGTCCTTTGATTGGTGCCATCGACCCACCACGATCGCGAAACCGGGAAGAACTTAGAGACGGTTCGCCCAACGCGCCGCCGATTGGTGGACAAACCCGTCTCGTGGTTGTCCACACTTACGCGGATTTGCCTTCCATTCCGCGTTTTCCCCTGGCTCCTGCACCCGTTCAGGCGCATAGTGAGTATCCGGGACGGTGAGGGGACCCTCCCGGGGAGAACACGTTATGGGGCAGATTCAATTGAGCGAAAATATGATCCATAGGCAGAGCACGGCACACGACTCGCATGGTTCGCGGGCCGCCACGATATTGACAACCATGGTGACGCTGCTGATCCTGCTGGCCTTGGGCGCGCTGGTGCTCCACTACGTTGCGAATGCACGCCCGCAGGTGGCCACCGCCGCGCCCGCACCGCACAGTCTTTCTGCCGTGCACTACCCGGCGCAGGCGGCAGCTTAGTCCTGACCGCTGTTCTGCTGGGCCACGGGGAAGATCGAGTCCAGGACCTCCCGGGCCCACGCCAGAATCGCCTCGTCCAGGAGATCCTTGCCGCCGATCCGGTCCGTCTTGGGCTTGGGAATCAGCACCATGTGTCGATCGGTTCCCGGGATCGCCTTGATCTGCGCGCCCTGATACATCCGCTTGAGCCGCATTTCCCGAGACTCCGGCAGATCGGCGGGAGCGAACCGGATCATGGTGCCCTGGGTGGCCACGTCCGAGAGTCCTGATGCACGAGCCAAAATGCGCAGACGTGCCACGTCCAGCAGGTTCTTGACCGGGGTGGGCAGTGGTCCGTAACGATCCTGAAGTTCCTCACCGGCCTCCACCACGGCCTCTTCCGTGGCCGCGTTGGCAATGGTGCGGTAGGCCTCCAGGCGCAGCCGCTCCCCCGGCACGTAGTCGTGCGGCAAGTGGGCATTCACGGGCAGCTCGATCTTCATTTCCGACGGCGCCTGGTCCTGATCGCCGCGGTACTCGGCCACGGCCTCGCCCACGAGACGCAAGTACATGTCGAAACCGACGCCGGCGATATGACCGGACTGTTCACCGCCCAGCAGGTTGCCCGCACCGCGGATCTCCAGGTCCTTCATGGCCAGCTGCATACCCGAACCGAGTTCGTTGTGCGCGGCCACGGCCTTGAGCCGTTCCAGCGCGGTTTCACTCAAAGGCTTTTCGGCCGGATACAAGAAATAGGCGTAGGCGCGTTCACGGCCTCGGCCCACACGGCCGCGCAGCTGATGCAGCTGCGACAGGCCGTAGCGGTCCGCCCCGTCCACGATCAACGTGTTGGCGTTGGCGATGTCCAGACCGGTTTCCACAATGGTGGTGCACACCAGCACGTCGAACTTCTTTTCCCAGAAGTCCACGATGATCTGCTCCAGGCGGGACTCCGTCATCTGACCGTGGGCCACGGCAATGCGCGCCTCGGGCACCAGCTCGGCGAGCGCCTTGGCCTGCGCGTCAATGGAGGAGACCCTGTTGTGAATGAAAAACACCTGGCCCTCGCGCATCAGCTCACGCCGGATGGCCGCGGAGACCTGCTTCTGCGTGTACGGACCCACGTAGGTGAGCACGGGGTGGCGTTCCTCGGGCGGGGTGGCCAGGGTGGAGGTCTCGCGAATACCCGTCATGGACATCTCCAGGGTGCGGGGAATGGGCGTGGCGGACATCGCCAGCACGTCCACGTCCGTGCGCATGGCCTTGAGTTTCTCCTTGTGCTCCACGCCGAAGCGTTGTTCCTCGTCAATGATCACCAGGCCCAGGTTCTTGAACTGCATTTCCTTGCTCAGCAGCCGGTGGGTGCCGATCACCACGTCCACGGCGCCTGAGCGCAGTCCCTCCAGGGTCACCTTGGACTCCTTGGCGGTCTGGAATCGGGACAGCGTGGCCAGGCGCACCGGGAATCCGGAGAACCGTTCGGCAAATGTTTCGGTGTGTTGCTGGGCCAGCAGGGTGGTGGGCACCAGAATGGCCACCTGCTTACCGTCCTGCACGGCCTTGAACGCCGCGCGCACCGCAACCTCGGTCTTGCCGTAACCCACGTCGCCGGAGATCAACCGGTCCATGGGAATGGGCCGTTCCATGTCCGCCTTGACCTCGTCGATCGTGGTCAGCTGGTCCGGGGTTTCGATGTACGGGAACGCCTGCTCCAGCTCACGCTGCCACGGGGTGTCCGGACCGAAGGGATGCCCCTTGGACGCCATGCGCGCCGAGTACAGCCGGATCAGCTCGTTGGCGATCTCCTTGACGGCCCTCTTGGCGCTGCGCTTGGTCTTGTTCCAGTCCGAGCCGCCCATCTTCGACAACGACGGCGCTTCCCCGCCCACGTACGTGCTCACCTGGTCGAGCTGGTCGGTGGGAACGAACAGTCGGTCACGCGGACCGTTGCGCTTGGAGGGGGCGTACTCGAGCACGAGGTACTCGCGCATGGGCTTGGGCTGACCCGGGGTGATCATGGCACCGGCAATCGGGCGCTGCACGAGTTCAATGAACTGCCCGATGCCGTGTTGTTCGTGCACCACGTAATCGCCCTTCTGCAGGGTGAGGGGGTCCACCTGGTTGCGTTTACGCCGCTGGGGCAGTTTGCGCATCTCACGCGTGGTGTATGCGGTGGAACGTCCCAGGACGTCTGCCTCGGTGAGCAGCGCGATGCGGGGGCCTTCGAACACGAAGCCCCTGCCCGCGCGGGCGGTGGTGAGTTCCACCAGCCCCGCCTCCGGCGCCTCGTCAATGGCGTCGAAGCGAGCGGCCGGGATCTGCGCCCCGTGTAGGAGTTCGCTGAGCCGGTCGAGCGGCCCGGGGCCGTCGGTGACCAGCACGACCCGCCAGCCTTCGCTCATCCGCTCGGCCAAAAACCGGAGCATGGCCTCGACATCGCCGGAGAACCGCGTGGGTTCGCGCGCCGCGACGTTGAGTGTGTCCGCGTCCGTGTCGGCCAGGCGGACTTCTTCGTCCGTGGAATCGGCGTCGATATCACCCGCGCTCACGGCATTCACATTGAGCCCGGTGATTGACCACCAGCCCACCGAGTGATCCAGGGCGAGCTGACGGGTCTCGGCTATCTCGTGGAAGGACCCCGCCGCCAGACTGCGCTCGTGACCGTCCTCGGACTCCACGGCGGTGTTGAGGTCCAGGGGCGCCTCGCTGCCACCGGAGGCCGATTCCCACGCCGCCATGAGGAATTCTTGGTTGGTCGCGACCAGATCGTGGGCGCGGGCGCGCACCTTTTCGGGCTCGATCACCACGGTCATGGAGCCCTGGGGCACCAGAGACAGCATTGGGACCATGTCATCCGCGAGCAGCGGGGCGAGGGATTCCATGCCCTCCACGTACTGGCCACCGGCAATGCGCTCCAGGATCTCGCGGCCGCCGGGCAGCTGGTCCTTGAGCTTGGCCGCCCGGGACATGACCGTGGGGGTGATCAGTAGTTCGCGGCAGGGTGATGCCACGATGCGGGTGGGATGTTCGGTGCCGGTCACCGTGCGCTGATCGGCCACCGCGAACCAGCGCATCTCGTCCAGCTCGTCACCGAAGAATTCCAGCCGCACCGGGTGGTCCTCGGTGGGCGGGAAGACGTCAATGATGCCTCCGCGCACCGCGAACTCACCGCGCTTGGTCACCATGTCCACCCGGGAGTACGCGGCGTCGGCCAGATCCTTGATGAGCTGGTCGAAGGCGTATTCCTCGCCGGCCACCAGGGTCACGGGCTGCATGTCCCCCAGCCCGGCCACCACCGGTTGCAGCACGGAACGCACCGGGGCCACGATCACTCGCAGCGGGGCCGCGTTCGATTCCGGGTGCGCCAGTTTGCGCAGAACGCTCAACCGCTGACCAACGGTGTCCGAGCGTGGTGAGAGCCGTTCGTGGGGCAGGGTCTCCCAGGACGGGAAATTCATGACCTGATCCGCCGGGATGTAGGAGGCCAACGCGGCCTGCAGGTCCTCCGCCTCACGCCCGGTCGCGGTGACCACGACCGTCACGGGGGCGGGCGCGGCGGGCGAGCCCGCGGCGTCGTTGTTCACACCCGCCACGATCTGCGCCAGAATGGGCGCCCGGAGGCCGTCCGGGGCGCTGATGATCGTCTCGCTCGAACGTTCGGCCGGCGGGCGGGCTGCCTGCGCCAAGATGTTGGCGAACGTGCGGTCCTCGGTGAGCGCGGTGTGCAAACCGGTCAGGG
>NZ_JAUNPE010000138.1 GCF_030536815.1 Kocuria sp. | reverse complement strand
GGTCACATCGCACAGTGCTGGGACGGGCCAGACATTGAGACAGGATTCCGCTACGCATTGGACCGGAACTCCACCACGTTCCGGTGGGAAGAAACCTCTCGTGCGTTTACATGAACGGAAAGGAACTATTCCAGGGCTTCAATATCATCGGCGAGGTTCACGACGGACCGACGGCCGTCCAGCTCAACAGTCGCACCCCTGCGAAGAAGCGGCTCGACCTCCCGCACATATCGCCGGACGTCTCGCTGCTGCTCCGTTGTGCGTCCGTACGGGTTGTTGGTTCGCGTCGCGATGCGTTCGATCAGCACGTCGATGGGTGCACTGAGGAGGACGACGTGCTCAAAACGATCGTAAAACCGCCCCTGATTCTCGGCCGTACCCGACACCACAACATTCGCGTGCTGCGCAAGCAGATCAGTCATTCGGGGTTCGTCCCACATGCTGCCGGACAGCTCCCAGCCATCGAAGTCGGTATCGACGGTGATTCGCCCGCGGCGCGCCAGCTCAGCGAGCACCGTCGATTTCCCGGCTCCCGACATTCCCGTGATCAGGATACGAGGCATGACACCAAACCTAGCGGCGGAGCGACTTCGTCTCAACAGGTCGAATCAGGCCCAAGATTACATGTTGAACCGGAACTCCACCGCGTTCGACGGTCGAATTACCTGTGATGACAGCGGCTTGTGTGGTGGCGAGCGCAGGCGGCTCATGCGGGCCGAGCCATCGGCTACGGTCCGGTTCAGCTGCCCCCGGGGGTCTGGCGTCGACCAGTCGCGTGATTGTCACTCGGAAGATCAGAGCAACCTGACAGTCCAGCCTGTCCGCCTGTTCGAGGAGACGACCTCCATTCGCAGATTCGTCATCCCTGCAGCAAGGCTTAGCATCCCCCGCGGCCGCTCGTTCCTTCTCGCAGCGCAGCCGGCGTCCACTCCGGCCAGCTCGGAGACCCGATCAGCGCGCCGTGCTCGTAACGGGCACAGAGTCGGAACGGTATGCGTGCACTGCTGTTATCCAACAGCTCCGCCGTGTCAGCGAGCCGGATCGCCGCGCTAACGTTGCCCCACAGCCGCTCGTAGCGTTCGCGGATCTTGTGCTCCGGCACCGCGTGACCACCACGGCGTACCCTCTCGAGGACGCGTTGCACGGTGAGGTCGATCGGGACCGTGATTACGTGCAAGTGAACGAGGTACCCGGCCTCGATACAATCGGCGACGAGTTGAACTTTACTCGGGTGGGAGAACACCGTCTCCGAGATGAACGAGGCACCGTCCGCGATCCGGTCCCGTCGTTGCGCCTCCGCGATCCGCGCCGCCTCGTAGGCGTGCTCGGCCTGGGCATCGGGCCACGTCTTTGCCGCGATCTCGTCAGCATTGATGAACGACAGGTGCGTAGTCGGCATCAGCACGTCGCGAACATAGCTGGACTTCCCCGCGCCGTTAGACCCGGCGAGTAGATGGAGGACCGGCATCAGTCGCGAACCGGATGCACGATGACGTCGCCGCTCTCATCCGCTTCGGAATACGACTCCCCCGCGGCGGCGAACTCAGCCTCATAGTTCAGCCCGGCTCGCAGCTCGCTGATGCGACTGGCCCATTCCTCTCGGACGATGGCCTGCTCGGGCTTACCGAGCGCGTCGTAGGAGCCCGACCCTGCCAGGACCCTGACGACCTCACGATGATTAACTTGCGGTGACATCTCCAGCTCTCGCCCGAGCCGGGCCCAATGTGCGATCTGCTGCGGCACTGTGCGTGAGGCAATGTGCGCTGCGGCTGTCGCGGACTCGTACACGTCCGGGGGAAGGCGGGTCGGCTGGCTGGCTCTCGACATACCATCAGTGTAGCACCGTACTACACTGGAGAACCGGCAACCTCGAAACTTGCTACATCAACAACATTTGTCCGCCCCGAAGCCATCAGAAGTCAGACACTGCTTTTATACGTTAAACCGGAATTCCACCACGTTCCGTAGCTGAATAACCTCTGGCGGAGGTGCCGACCAAGACCGTGCAACGACGACCCGGACGCCCTGCCATCATGCAACCTGGACGTGTGAGTCCCCTGTCACGTACTCGATGGCGAGGTCACCGCCGACCACCTCCAGGTATCCCCGGATAGTGCCGATCTTTGCGCTGTCGAGGTCTCCGCGTTCGATTTTGGACACCTGGCGCTGCGAGACCCCGATCCGCGGCGCAAGCTGCGCCTGTGTAAGGCCAGCAGCCTCCCGCAGCTCACGGAGCCGGTAGGCCCGAACCTCGGCGAGCATCTGCTTCTTGCGCCCTTCGACACGCGCCCGGTGCACCGGGTGCTCGGCGAGGAGGTCTCTCAGTTTCATGGCCGTCTCGGTCACTCTCCCTTCAGCTCGCGTAGGCGCTCATCCAACAGGTCATCGGCCACGGGAATGCTCTTGCGGTACCAGCGCTTCCAGTTCCCGGCCTTGTCCCCCGCAACCAAGAGGATCGATCCGCGCTCGGGATCGAAAGCGAATAGTACGCGAAGCTCAAACCGCCCCGACTAGCCGGGCCTCAATTCTTTCATGTTCCTATGCCTAGATGTGGTCACCGCATCCACGAGCGGCCGCCCGAGCTTCGGACCCTGGACCTCCAGCAACTCGATCGCAACGACCACCAGCTCCCGCGATTCATCATCCAGTGAGGTGAGCCATCCCGCGACCAACTCGATGTCCACGTCCCACATAGCCACAGCATAGAACTTTCAGATTCTACGGTTATTAGTCGTTACGGAGTCTCACACCTCCGCAATGGCCTACGTGAAGCGTCTCATCACGAGTGCTACGGCTCGGACTGAGATGAACGTCGCGATCTCACGAGTGGTCAACAAGGTGCACCCGGCCCGTCGGGACTATCACCGCTGTCGAAGCGATCCCAGTCTGCCGTTGGCGGATAACCCTGCTCTCTCAAATCCATTCGGTGTGCGGGCCAGAGGCCAGTGTTGCCGTATGGGGCAGTAAAGATGCCGCGCTGGTCAGGAACCGCGGTAGGTACACCGGCGCTCGTGTCGTAGATGGTCGAGACGGTGTGGCCATCCTTGTAGATGGCCTCAACTGGCACCTCCCATACACCGGCCATCACGCGCGCGAAATCCTCGACGACGAAGGTCCCCGCGAAGTCGTCCGGCGGCCCGGCCAGGACAGTGACGACGTCCTTGCCTCCGATGATCGGATGGATCTTGTTCTTCCACGAGGCCTTGGTCATGTAGTTGAGACGTCCATACGCCTCTCTGAACTGCGTTGGGTGGAGCTTGATACCGCGCGCCACGTTGAGATGCGGCTGCTGGACGTCTTCAGAGCGCCCCCAGTCCTGGAGCACGCACACCACACCGATCTTGCCCATACGTAGACCGAGCATTGGGACGAAAAGGTCGTCCATGTAGTCGAACCGGCGGACGGGGTCCTCGTCGTCGAGGCATTCGAAGAAGTGGAAACTGGCGGGGCCTGGGTCAGGTGGTGCCCAAGCAACGACGCCCGCCACTGCCTGGAGGAGAAAGTGGTGAAATGCGACATCCTTCAGATGCTCTTCGGGCACGAGGCGCGCCCCATCCTGGTCGCTCACGTCTCGCGGCTGGAGGCTCTCGCGGCAGACGAGCCCGTAGTAAATCTTCCCGAGCCAGAGGAACAGATCGCGTCGGTCGAGTCGCGTGAAGGCTTCGAGCCCGTTGCGGTAGGCAGCCTTCACACGACTCTCGATCGGGCTGAAGTCTGTACCGTTGCACGTCAGGCAGCACGCCACAGTCATCCGCCGATAGGCGAGAGTCCGTCCGTCGATCTGGGTAATGGTGCGGTCCCACAGATCGAGCTCTCTTAGCAGCCACTTCGGGAAGACATGCTCGGCCGTCCGCTGGTCCGACCCTTCAGGGATGTGCATTCCGCATATGAAGCACCGATCCGAGCCGAACTCCTGGCTTCGAGACTTCAGGAACTGTCCGTGAAGATCAGCGCTCATCACCCCTCCAATATCACTTGCGAAGGCTCCGCAGAGGTCGATCCGATTGCCCATAGTACTTCAGGGCTACCCGCAATCGAATCATATTGGACGAGCCGTCGGAGTCGGCCATGGATACATCCTTGATGGCCTGGACATCCCTGGCATCGACGACCCTAACGGTCACCCGTATGTCATGCGACGCCTCGTAACTTTGTAATCGCGTCAATCTGTTCTGCTGGGCGACCATCGATGATGGCGGGCGCAAAGTGCATTGGCATAGCGAACAACGACCCCACAAACGCCCGCACTGCTCGGTAACGCGCAACGCGCAGTCGCGCGACCGGATTATCGTTTCCCGCCAGAAATTAGACGTTTAACCGGAACTCCACTAAACATTGAACCTAAATTCCACCACGTTCCGTCGCCGAGCAACGTTTGGTATCAGGCGACCTGCATGCGTTGGTCACCCATTACGTACTCGAGTGCGAGCTCACCGCCGACGGCCTCGAGATAGCTGCGGATGGTGCCGACCTTCACTCTGTCAAGATCCCCGTGCTCGATCTTCGAGACCTGGCGCTGGCCGACGCCGATACGCTCCGCGAGTTGCGCCTGGGTGAGTCCGGCCTGTTCGCGCAACTCGCGCAGGCTGTAGGCACGAACTTCAGCAAGCATCCGCTCCTTATGGGCCTCCACGCGATCTCGGTCGACAGGGTGCTCGGCGACGAAGTCCTTCAGAGTCTTTGCCATGGGAGTCACTCTCCTCTCAGTCCCTTCAGGTGGTCGTCGAACAGGTCATCGGCCAGCGGGATGTTCTTCTTGTACCAGCGCTTCCAGTCACCGGCCTTGTCTCCTGCCAGCAGCATGATCGCCGATCGTTCTGGGTCGAATGCAAACAGCACTCGCAACTCGGACCGGCCGGATGAGCCTGGCCTGAGCTCCTTCATGTTCCTGTGACGGGATGCGGTCACGGTGTCGACAATGGGTCGCCCGAGGTGAGGACCTCGGTCCTCCAGAAGCTCGATCGCGGCGACCACCTGCTCACGCGAACCGTCATCCAGCGAAGCGAGCCACCCCATGATGAGCTCAATGTCCACGCTCCACATGCCACTCAGCATAGACCTTATAGGGTCTATTGCACAAGAACCGACCCCTTCACAGCTCCAGAAGTTAGAGCGCGAAGCGAAATTCCACCGTGCCGCCACGGCTGGGAACGCATGCCCTGCTCATCGCACATGCCGCTACTCGCAAACCCCGCAACGCTCAGGAGCGATACTTCTGCACCGCCGGCCCCAAGCGGCACCACACCATCTCGAATCTCCCGGAGCCTGTCTCCGCAGGGTAGGAATCGAATCGGGTCATCATCGGCCAAACGCCGTAGCGAATCAATCACTGCCAGACCCTCCGCCAAAGAACATTCCCTAGCCTCGCAAAGGGCGGGTACCGAGCTCGCCCCGGGTTCAGGGTCGGTTAGAGCTCAGCCGCTGAAGCGGAAATCCAGAGCCGATCAGCCTCAGACACCGAACTACCCTGACCAGTGGTTTTACACATTGAACCTAAATTCCACTACATCCCCATCCGCCATCACATAGTCCTTGCCCTCAATACGGACCTTGCCCGCAGCCTTGGCGTCAGCCATGGATCCGGCGGCCACCAGGTCGTCGAAGGACACGACTTCAGCCTTGATGAAGCCGCGCTCGAAGTCCGTGTGGATCACCCCGGCAGCCTTGGGTGCGGTGTCGCCCTTGTTGATGGTCCAGGCGCGGGATTCCTTGGGGCCGGCGGTGAGGTAGGTCTGCAGACCCAGAGTCTGGAAACCGGTGCGGGCCAGCTTGTCCAGGCCGGATTCGTCCTGGCCGGACA
>NZ_JAUNPE010000137.1 GCF_030536815.1 Kocuria sp. | reverse complement strand
GCGGGGTTGAAGAAATGCATGTTGCACACCTGCTCCGCTCGCCCGCTGGCCTCGGCCACCTTGGACGACCCCAGGGTCGAGGAGTTGGTCGCGAGGATTGCGTGCTGCGGCGCCAGGGAACCCAGGGACTCGAAGATGCCGCGCTTGATGTCCAGGCGCTCGGTAGCGGCTTCGATCACGAAATCCGCGTTCGCGGCCGCGCGCTCGAGGTCCGTTTCCCACACCAGGTTGGCCAGAGCGGCGTCGGCGGTGGCTTGCTCGAGCTTGCCCTTGGCCACGCGGGACTCGGCCCAGCCGCGCATCTCGGCGGAGGCGGCGTCGAGCATGTCCTGGCTGATGTCCTGCACCGTGGTCCGGTACCCGGCCAGGGCTGCGGTCATCGCGATCTGGCGGCCCATGGCACCGGCGCCGATCACGGTGATCTTCTTGATGCTGTCGATGGTGATGCTCATGCGGAAGTCTCCCTCGAACTCGGACGCGGATTCGGACTCGGGCTCGAGCCCGGTCCTGAAACGGGGGCGCCCGCGACGGAATCCGCCGCGAGCGCCGAGTGGAACGTGTCGATCAGCGGAAGGCCGGCTCGCCGGTGAGGTACTGGCCGAGGATCAGGGTGTGGACCTCGTCGGTGCCCTCGTAGGTGCGCACGGACTCGAGATTGTTGGCGTGCCGCAACGGCGAGTACTCCAGGGTGATGCCGTTGCCGCCCAGGATGGTGCGAGCCTCGCGCGCGATCGCGATGGCCTCGCGGCAGTTGTTGAGCTTGCCCACCGAGATCTGGTGGTTCTGCAGCGTGCCGGCATCCTTCATGCGGCCGATCTGCAGCGCCAGCAGGAAGCCCTTGTTGATTTCCAGGGCCATGTCCACGAGCTTCTGCTGCGTGAGCTGATAACCGGCCAGGGGCTTGTCGAACTGCATGCGCTGCTTGGAGTAGTCCAGGGCAGCCTCGAAGGAATCGCGAGCCGCACCCATGGCACCCCAGATGATGCCGTAGCGGGCCTCGTTGAGGCACGAGAACGGGCCGCGCAGACCCTTGGCATCGGGAAGCATTGCGCTCGCCGGCAGGCGCACATCCGTCAGCTCGATCTCGCACTGGATGGACGCGCGCATCGACAGCTTGGGCTCAATGGGCGTGGCCTTGTAGCCGGCGGTGTCGGTGGGCACCACGAAACCGCGGATGCCGTCATCGGTCTGCGCCCAGATCACGGCCACCTTGGCCACGTTCGCCAGGCCGATCCAGCGCTTGGTGCCGTTGAGCACCCAGTCGTCGCCGTCGCGCTTGGCGTTGGTGGTCATCGAGGACGGGTCGGAGCCGGCGGTCGGCTCGGTCAGGCCGAAGCAACCGATTGCCTCACCGGCGGCCATCTGCGGCAGCCACTCCTGTTTCTGCTCCTCCGAACCCCACTTGTAAATGGCGCTCATGGCCAGCGAACCCTGAACCGACACGAACGTGCGCAGACCCGAATCCCCGGCCTCCAGCTCCGCGCCGGCCAGGCCGTACTCCACAGCCGACCGACCCGCGCAGCCGTAACCCTTGAGGTGCATGCCCAGCAGGCCCAACTTGGCCATTTCCGGCACGATCTCCAACGGGAACTCGCCGTCCGCGAACCACCGGGCAATGTTGGGCTTGATCTGCGCGTTCACGAATTCGCGAACGGTCTTGCGCAGCTCGAGCTCCTCGGCGGTGAGCAGGGAATCAAAACTAATCAGATCTGAGGGGTCCGTGGGCAGCTCTTGGGTGGTCATGGTGCTCCTTTGCATCATTGGTCATGCAGGTATGACAGGGGCCCGGAGCAGACGGCGGCCGCGCCCGATACGCATTTGTGACTCACGGTACGCGGACAGCGCCGCTCGCGAAACTTTACCCCGCCAGCCCCGACTCTTATATCGGTTGCCTAAGAAGTTCGTTGGAGCCACTCAACCACCGATTCCGTGTGTTCCCCGAGCTTCGGGGGCGCCACGGTGGGTGATTCAAGGGGCGGTTCCCAGGTCACCGGGTGCCGGAATTGGCGGCCCACGGTCTGCCCGGAGACGTCCTGAACGTCCACGGTGGGGTCGAGTCCGAGGTCTTCGGCCAGGGCCACACCGTCATCAATGCCGCCCACCTTGCCCGCGGGCAGCCCCGCGCCGGTGAATACGTCCGCCCAGTGCTGGGCGGTCTGTGCCGAGAGGGCTTCTTCGAGCAGGGGCACCAGGGTCTCGCGATGGGCCACGCGGGCGGAGTTGGTGGCAAAGCGCTCATCTTCGGCAAGACCGGGCACCCCGAGTGCCGCAGCCATGCGAGCAAACTGACCGTCGTTTCCGATGGTCACCGCAAGGGGCCCGTCCGAGCACTCCAACAACTGGTAGGGGACGATCGACGGGTGGTCGTTGCCCATGCGCGAGGGAACCTTGCCCGCACCCAAGTAGGCCTGACCCTGATTGACCAGTGCTCCCTGCAGGCTGGAGAGCAGGTTGATCTCCAAGTGGGCGCCGCGGCCATTGTTCCGTCGACGCGCCTCCAGAGCGGACAGCACCCCAATGGTCGTGTCCTTGGCGCACAACACGTCCACCAGGGCCACGCCCGCCTTGTAGGGAGAACCCTGGGCGGGGCCGGTGATGCTCATGAGCCCACCGACCGCCTGCACCAGGAAGTCGTAACCGGCCAGATGGCGGCCCCGGGCGGATCCGAACCCGGAGATCGAGGCGTAGACCAGTCCGGGGTTCTCGTCACGTAAATCCTCGTAACCCAGCCCCAGTTTGGCCAGCCCACCGGGTTTGAAGTTCTCGACCAGCACGTCCGCCTTGAGGGCCAACTTTCGCGCGAGCGCGAGGTCCTCGGGATCCGTAAGATCCAGGGCCACGGACTCCTTGTTGCGGTTGGCGGACTCGAAGTAGGTAGCTCCGGTGTCGGACCACGGCGGCCCCCAGCTGCGGGTGTCATCGCCCGCCCCGGGGCGTTCCACCTTGATGACGCGCGCGCCCAGATCCGCCAGTGTCATGGTGGCCAGCGGACCGGCGAGCACGCGCGAGAAATCGGCGACCAGAACGCCGTCGAGCGGGAGGGTGGTGCCGGGCTGTTCACCCGCCTGCCGCGTGGCGGTTTCCTGAGCGTGCGTGGGTTGGGACACTGGGCCTCCTTGCCGAGTTGTGGTTCACCCACACTCTAAGGGGCTGCGGGGACGCGCATAGCCCGCGCCTGCCGCGGCTCGGCCGGCGCGGCCCGCGTTCACGCCAACTCGCCCTGCGCCACCCGCGTCAGCACCCCGGTGAGCATGTCCAGTCCGGCAAGCATGTCCTGGTCGGAGGTGAATTCGTACTCGTTGTGCGTAATGCCCTTGTGCGACGGGACGAACAACATCACCGCGGGCATCACGTCTTTCACATTCGTGGAGTCGTGGCCGGCCAGCGTCATGATCCGCGTGTACGGCAGCCTCAGTTCCCGCACGACCTGCTCCGCGAGCACCACACCGTCCGGAGCGTACTCCTTCACGTCCCACGCGTTGCGGCTCAGCGTCTCGATCTCCACGTTCGCCTCCGACGCCGCCGTGGTGACCTCCCGCGCGAAGGCAGCGTCCGCGGCGTCGAGCCGGGCGGCGTCGGGGCTGCGCAGGTCGATCAGCAAGCGTGCCTCGCGCGCGACCGCGACGGGCGAATTGGGCAGGATCAGCAACTCACCGCACGATGTGATCACGTCGTGTTCGAATGCGATCCGGCGTGCCGCCGCAATCAACAAGGAGGCACCCAGCAGGGCATCCTTGCGGTCCTCGATCAGTGTGGCACCGGTGTGGGACTGCTCGCCGGTGACCAGGAATTCATACTTGCGCGCACCCCACGTGGCCTCCACCAGGCCAATGGTCTGCCCGTTCTCCTCCATGGACTTGCCCTGCTCGATGTGGATCTCCACGTACGCCGCCGCCTCGGGAATGCTCTCGGTGCCACGCTGGCCCAGGGTGTTGAGGGCGTCCCGCACGGTGACACCGTGGACGTCCTCGGTGGCCAGCGCGGTCTCCAGCTCGAGCTTGCCCGTGTACACCAGGCTGCCCATCATGGACGGCTTGAATCGGCAGCCTTCCTCGTTGAACCAGTTCACCACGCACAGGTTGTACGCCAGCTCCAGCTCCCCCGCCGACGCCGCTCGGTACAGTTCCGCGCACACGCTCGCCCCGGCGAGCACGCCGTAGGCGCCGTCGAACCGGCCGGCCCTGGGTTGGGAATCAAGGTGCGATCCGACCAGAACGTGCGGGGCGCCGGGGTGGAGTTCGAACGTGCCGAACTGGTTCCCGATCTCGTCGTAGTGCACCGTGGCACCGCGCGCCGCCAACCAGCCGGCGAACCACTGACGGTTCAGTCCGTCCGCGGCCGTGCCGGCCTGGCGTTCGACACCGCCGGAGTCCAGCCCGCCATTGCGGGACATGAGCTGAAAATCATGCAGGAATGACCGATGCAGTGCGGACATGAGCTCTCCCGGGTTAGGAACCAGTTGCGGTCATCGTACGCAGGGGGCGTCATTCGCTCAGCGAGCGGAACGGTTGTCGCCCCAGATCTTCTCGGTACCGCTGACCAGCAGGACACCGCAGCACATCCACACGGCCGCGGCGGGGCCCAGCGGAGCGGCGACCACACCGGCGAGCAACGGCAGCACCACCTGACCCAGTCTGTTGCCCATGAGCCGCACGGCCAGGGCGGAGCCACGCCAATTGGACGGCACGGACGTGGTGATCATGGTCATCGTCAACGGTTGTCCCAACCCCAGAAGAAAACCACCAATGGCCAAGAATGCGGCCGTGATCCAGAAATGCTCAAAGAACAAGGGCGGGATGATCAATGTGGTTCCCGCACCGAACAAGCACGTCAGCAGCAGGGCGCGCCGGGAGAAACGCCCGGACAGCCACGGCAAAAGTATTCGCGAGGCAATGGACGCCAAGCCTCTGACACCCAGCAGTACACCCACCACCGCGGGTGCCACACCCGCTTCTTCGCCAATGACCGGGAGGAACGCCGTGAGGATGTCCAGCATGGCCAGCAAGGACAGTGCCGCGAGCATGTGGGAACCCACGCGGGGGACCTTAAGCACTCCGAGCACCGTGGGCTTTTCCGCCGAGGCCTGGCCGATCTGGCCGGTGCGTGGTTGGCCGGGGAGCGACGTCGTCGATCTGGGTGGTGTGAACCGGAAGATCAAGAGCGGCACGGCGAAAAGCGACAGCGCGGTGCCTATCCACAGGGCCTGATTGACGTCAGCCAAGCGTTCTGCGGAATCGACCCCGGTGCTCCGACCCACCAACCAGCCACCCAACAAGGGTCCCATCATTTGCCCGGCGGAAAAGGCTGCGGTGAACCATCCGAACCCCTTGTCCAAATCACGATCTGCGGCATAGCGGGCAATAGCCGCCTGCCCGCCAATGGTGAAACATAAGTGGCCCATACCCAGCACCACGCTGGCGGCCACAATGGCCCACACCGTGGGAGAGGCTGCCAACAGTGCCCCACCGGCAACCAGCAGTCCCACCCCGGTCAGCGTCAGGAGTTTCAATTGCGGGGCCCGATCCGAGTACCGACCGAGCCACACGGCGGTAAAAAGCGGAACCAGGGCATAGGCCGCTGTGGTGAGACCAATGGTCACGGAGTCCGCATGCAGCGCGAGCAGCTTGTAGGAGGTGACCGGGCGTAACAGGTTCACCGTGGACTGGGTGAGCACCGCGCAGGCCACCAAGAGCCACAGCCACACCGCTGAACCAGAACCGCGGGTGGAATCAATCACCGGTACCCACCCATTTCCTGCACCTACCGGTCACGACACCCGGCCCGGCCATGATCAACCGCGGATCCGCTCCCTGAT
>NZ_JAUNPE010000136.1 GCF_030536815.1 Kocuria sp. | reverse complement strand
CCATTTCCGTGACGTACAGTCCCCCGCCGTACTCGCGGCACAGCGTGCGGAAGGATTTGTTGGTCACCCCCGCCATGGGTGCCAGAACCACGGGCACGTCAATGGTCAACGGTCCCAACTGCAAGGGTTTCAGGTTCAACACGGCCGGCTCCCGGTCCGCGGTCTCAATGTTCGTGGTGCTCATCGTGCGCCATTGTCTCATTGTTCGCGCTGCCGCGCCGAGCTGTCCACGTGTTCCAGGCGCACCGCGAGCTTGAATGCCCTCACCTGTTCGTCGCGGCGGCCGAGGGTCTTGTACACGGCCCCCAGATCACGCAGGCACTGCACCCACTCGCGCGTGTGCGCCTCCGGTGCCGGCAGCGCGGGGTAGAGGTTACTGGCGTTGTAGAGGGCGTGAGCGGCGTCGTTCCAGGCCATCATGTCCTCGGAGAGCGACGCGAGGCCCCTCCAGCACAGGATCTGACCGGCAACGTCTCCGCGCAGCTCGCAACCGGCGAGGACCTTGTCGTAGTGGTCGTTGGCCAGCCTGCGCCGGCCGGCAGCCTGTGCGGCCGTGGCCAGGTGGGAGGTCCACCGCAGGTCCTCGCGTGAGACGAACTCCACACCGGCTCCGGTACTCGTGGGCCGCGAGGGGTCCACCCCGGCCGCTGCGGCTCCCTCCTGGAACTCGCGATAGGCATCCCACGGGCGCCCCGCCAACAGCAGGACATCGCCCAGATTCTCCAGGCACCGCACGCGTCCGCCCACGGAACGAGCCGAACGCGGAGCTCGCCGGTACTGGGTCGCGGCCAGCCGGTAGTGGTGTTCGGCACCCGGTAAGTCGCCGGTGTCCCGGGCCAGGTCCCCCAACGACGCCGCCGCATCGCCGGCCACCAACCACACCTCACCCAGGCGCGCGGTACGCAGGGCGGCCTCGAGGGCCTCCCGGGCCGCTGCCGTGTCCCCGGAGTCGCGGGCCGCGAGTCCGCGCTTGAGTCGTCGGGTGGCACTGGCCGCTGCGAACACGGGTGGCTCCTAGGGGTGAGTGACATTCACGGCAGAGGATCGCATTGTTTCTCGCCTCATTCTGGCCAACCTCTGCCCTAAATGTTCAGCGGCGGGGTCGTGTCATGGGACGCGGGCGCTTCAGAGGATCCTGCGGCCCGCTTCGGACGGTTGCAGGGTCAGGAACAGCGGTTCCCGGAACCCGTTGCGGGTAAAGCACAACTGCACGGCGGCGGCCAGCCTTTCCACGGACTCCAACGGCACCAGGGCAATCACGGACCCGCCGAATCCACCGCCGACCACCTTGGCGCCCAGCGCACCCGCGCTCAGACAGCCGTCCACCGCTGCATCGAGCTCCGGCACGGTGACCTGACAGTCATCGCGCATGGACTCGTGACCTTCCACCAGCAAGTGACCCACACGCGACCAGTCCGGCAAGTCGCTGCGCATCTCGTGGGCGATCTGCACCGAACGAACCATCTCGGTCATCGAGTGCCGTAACCGCAGCCGGGTCTTCGCACGGTCCTCGGTGAGCTCCGCGCCCGCGTCGAGAAGGTGATCGAAGCGCGCGAGGACGGCGGCGGCGTCGTCGGGCGTGGGGTGCTCGGGAAGCGCATCACGCAAGGTGGGCAGGCCCAGGACCGCGGCGGCGGCCTCGCACTCGGCGCGGCGGGAGCTGTATTGACCGTCCGCGAGCTTGTGCGGTGCCCGGGTGTCGACAGCCAGCCAGGTGAGGCCGGCGAGGGCGGGATCGGCGGGCAAGCGTGCCACGTCGAAATCGCGGCAGTCCAGCGCCAGGATTTCCCCCGCGTGGGAGCGCAGGGACGCCGTCTGGTCCAGGCCGCCCGTGTTGGCGCCCACAATGTGGTTCTCCGCCTCTATGCAAGAGCGGGCGAGGGCGCGGCGCTGGGGGTCGTCCGGGTGATCCTGGCCGGTGTTCAGTGAGAACAGCGCGAGCGCCACGGAGCACTCGAGAGCGGCGGAGGAGGCCAACCCGGCCCCGATCGGCACCGTGGAGTCGACCATGAGGTCCGCCCCGAAATCGGCGGCCAGTTCGAGCTCGGTCACCGCCACCGGGTGCGCGGACTCGCCGCGCGCCACCCGGTTCATCCCCCAGGCAACACCGGCCACGTACCCGAACCAACCCGGGATGGCCCCGGGGGCAATGTCTTCGATGCGGGTGGATTGCGGGCGGTCATCGGCCACGGACTCGTCCGCGTCCTGCATGGACTGCGCGTTGAGCACACCGTCTTCGCGAGGTGCCGCGGCGGTCAACGTGACGTACTGATGGGCGAACGGGAGGCACATGCCGCCGGAGAAATCCACGTACTCGCCCATGAGATTGGCTCGGCCGGGCGCCGCCCACACGCCCACCGGCGCGCGGCCGTAGGCCTCTTCGAACTTCTGGCTCAAGCGCTGCGCTCGCTCGCGGACGTCCGGCTGAGCGACCCAGCGCGGGCGCGCGAAGTCTTCCGGCGTAGCGGTTTCGCTGAGCTCACAGGACACGGGCGGATTCCTCACATGGCATGGGCACCGGGGTACGGCGGACGGGGCTGACAAACCATTGTCCACTACCCGGTGCGGAAATAATGTTCCAGCTCCTCCAGGGTCTTGTCCTTGGTTTCCGGAGCCACCCGGTACACCCACACCAGCGCAATGACCTGGAGGACCACGAAAATCAGGATCGTATAGGCCACGCCCAACGAGTCGGTGAGGATCGGGAACGTCAGACCCACCACGAACGTCATCATCCACAGGATCCACGCACACACACCCATACCCACGCCGCGCACATTCAGTGGGAAAATCTCGGACATGTACAGCCACGTCACGGTGCCGATGCAGCATTGCATGAACCCCACGAACACCACAATGCACGTCAGAATGACCCACGCCCGCGCCGGGTTGGTGTCGGGAATCAGCAGGTAGGACAGCGCAAAGGCGGTCAACGACGTCGTTGTGCCCACCAACCCGGTCAGCAACAGTTTCCGGCGGCCCACATATTTGAGCAGGTACATGGCCAGCCCCACGGCCAGCACACCCACCACGCCGGGGATGATGTTGGCGTAGAAGGCACCGTTGCCGCCGAAACCCACGTCCTGGAGCACGCTCACGCCGTAGTACTGAATGGCGTTGATGCCGGAGATTTGGTTGATGACGGCCATGGATGCGCCCAGGATGAAAATCCGCCGGATCCACGGCACGCGCACCAGGTCCGTGATCCGCGCGGCGGGGCGGTTCTCGTCCTCTTTCGCCAACCGGAGCACGGTCTGACCCTCGCCCGGGTCATACGCCTCTTCGCGAATCCGGCGGAGCACGTCGAACATGCGGTCCACAGAACCGTTACGGGCCAGCCAGCGCGGGGATTCCGGCACAATGATCATGCCCACCCACAGGATCAACGCGGGGGCCGTGGCGAGCACCAGCATGTAACGCCACACGTGGGGAACGTGAGCGAACGCGGTGGCCAGGCCGGCGTTGAACACGAACGCGAGAGCCTGCCCACCCACGATCATGAGCTCGTTCTGGGCCACCACCCGGCCACGCAGATGCGCCGGCGCGAGCTCAGCCAGGAATACGGGCACAATGACGGAGGCCGCCCCGACCGCCAGGCCCAGGATGCAGCGGAACGCGACAAGGACAGTGACGGTCGGCGCTGTTCCACACCCGATGGTCGCGATCACAAAGATGACCGCCAGAAACAACAGGACCCTGCGGCGACCGAAGTGGTCCGCCAGTTTGCCACCGAACGCCGCACCCCACGCCGCACCGAAGGGCAGGATGGACGCGACCAGACCCTCCAGGAACGGAGTGAGTTGCAGGTCCTCCACCATGGACGGCAGCGCACCGTTGATCACGCCGGTGTCGTAGCCGAACAGCAGCCCGCCGAACGTGGCCACCGTGGCGATCAATCTGAGCCGCCCGGTCATGGGCGGTTTGGCCTCCGAGTGCACCGTGTGTAATGACATGGCCGTCCTTTCGTCATAGAACGTCATACCATTGACGGCCACCCGGTGGTTAAACGCCACCGCAGCTGAATCACACTGGTCCGTCCCGGAAGACGATTAGTCGACCAGCGTCACCGTTTCCGCGACCACGTGCGCCACACCGGCCTCGAGCAGGTTGTCCACCACGGCGACCAGCGGGGCCATGGAATCGTCCACTTCGAGTTCCACCGGGTAGTCGTTGACCAGGAGGGCCAGCAGCTTCTCCACGGCCTCGCCGGTTTCCGCCTCGCTGGCCGCAGTACCGGGCACATAACCCAGCAGCACGTCAGCGGCCTCGAATTCGGCCGGTTCCTGATCCGGATTGTGCGGGTCGAAGGGGCGGTAGCTCACGGCGAAGGCCGAAATGGGGTCCTTGCCGCCGGCAGCCGCCGTGCCGTCGCGCAGCACCACGGCACCGAAGGCACCGGCCTTGTCCGAGAGCAACTGCTGATTGACGGCACCAATGCCGATCTCGCCCACGGGATCCCACTCATGCACGGATCGGTAGAAATCCCACACGGCGCGGGTGAGTTCCACGGAACCCGTCGCGAGGTCCGCCACGGCCTGAGCGGGAGTTCCGTCCGCGTTCTGCCCCAGCGTGGGCATCGGCAGCGCGCCGGCGGCCACGCGAATCACTCGCGAGCGCATCGCGGGCCGCAAGCCTTGGGCCTGCGCGAAGTGCTCCCCCGCGGACCCGGGGGTCACGCGGGTGCGCAGGGCACTGACGCCCGACGGCGCTCGCTCGGCTTCCGCGCGCAATCGTGCCACGAGCTCGCGGCCAAGGCCTTCGCGCTGGCGATCCGGCGCCACTTCCACGTAGGCCCACTGTCGCTGCGGGTGCCACGGGGATTCGTACACGACCCCGGCCGCCACGGGCACACCGGAATCGGTGGCCACCAGTGTGCGGGAGAAAGCGGCGCCCTCATTGGCGCCCAAACGGGCGCGGAAAGCTCGGGCCGGGGCCGACGGCGCGTCGGGCCAGACCTCCAGGAGACGGAGGTCGTCGTCTTCGCGCCACGGACGGTACTCGATGCTCATGCGGTCCTTACTTCTCGAGACGCTCGGCGAGGTAGGCGCTCACGCGATCCAGGCCCACGCGCTCCTGCGTCATTTCGTCGCGCGAACGGATGGTCACGGCTTGGTCCTCGAGGGTGTCGAAGTCCACGGTCACGCAGAACGGGGTGCCGATCTCGTCCTGGCGGCGGTAGCGGCGGCCAATGGCGCCGGCGTCGTCGTAGTCGATGTTCCAACGGCGGCGCAGCTCGGCCGCGAGGTTCTCCGCGGTCGGCTTGAGGTCGTCCTTCTTGGACAGCGGCAGCACGGCCGCCTTGACCGGAGCCAGGCGCGGGTCGAGCCTGAGCACGGTGCGCTTGTCCACGCCGCCCTTGGTGTTGGGGGCCTCGTCCTCCACGTACGCGTCCACCAGGAACGCCATCATGGAGCGGGTCAGCCCGAAGGACGGCTCGATCACGTACGGGGTGTAGCGCTCGCCCGAGGCCTGATCGAAGTACTGCATCTTGTCGCCGGAGTGTTCGGTGTGGTTGTTCAGGTCGAAGTCCGTCCGGTTGGCCACGCCCATGAGCTCGCCCCACTCGGAGCCCTGGAAACCAAAGCGGTACTCGATGTCAATGGTGCCGTCCGAGTAGTGCGCGCGCTCATCGGCGGGAACGTCGAAGCGGCGCATGTTGTCCGGGTTCACACCGAGGTCCACGAACCAATCCCAGCACGCCTCGACCCACTCGTCGAAGTAGGTGGCTGCCTGGTCCGGGTGGATGAAGTATTCGATCTCCATTTGCTCGAACTCACGCGTGCGGAAGATGAAGTTGCCCGGGGTGATCTCGTTGCGGAACGCCTTGCCGA
>NZ_JAUNPE010000008.1 GCF_030536815.1 Kocuria sp. | reverse complement strand
GAACTCCACCGACCACTGGACCGGCCGGGCATCCTGGCGCCTCCTGGCGGACGGCACACTGTTTCTCATCGGCCGCCCCGAACAGACCTCGGCGGCGTTGTTGTCCGTTCTGGACCAGGTGGTGCGCTCGCGGTCAGCGGGCCCGGGCCGCGAGGCCCCCGCCGTTTATGTCATCTCGACAACCTCCACGGTCAGAAGCGCCGCCCTCGCGAGGTCGCGGCAGGGTCTGCTGCACGGGACAGCGGATGCTGCGGATATCGCAAGTCTCCAAGGACTTCTCGGTCGGCTCTCGGCGGGGTCGGAGCGGTTCCTGTCGGGTTCGGGCGGCGCAGCGGCCACGGCACCGCCGGCGGTGCTCCTGGTGGAGGATTGGGATCGATGTTGCGCACTCATTCGTTCGAGCCCGTGGGCCCACCTCGAAGACGATCTGCTGGCCGTTGCGGCTTCCGGCTCCCAGGCCGGGATAGCAGCGGTGTTTGCCGGTGACCGGTCGCTGTCGGCAGGGCGGGTCTCGTCCGCGGCGCGAACGCGCGTGTATTTTCCCTCGGATCAGACGGCCGAGGCCCTGCTGCAATGGCCCGCACTCCCCGCGGTGAAAGCGCTGCCGTTGCGTGGTGTCCTGCAGGGAACGGCCGCTGTCAGGTGCGCGCCCGCGGCAGCCTCCCGCGGGCAGGGTGTTCACACGGTGGTCCAGCTTCCAGCGGGGTCGTGCGCTGTCTCCGGCGGGTCAGGGCGTGACCCGGAGCGCCCAACGAAAATCGCCCCTCCGGAACCGGACACCCGTGTCTGGGCCCGCTATCAACCGCTGCCCGATCAGTGGAGTGGGCCGCAACAACCCGTCCGGGGTCTTCTCATGGGTTTGGGAACGGACCATGTTCCGGCCGTGCATGACTGGAATCCCGGTTCCACCCTGCTGGTGGTGGGCCCTTCTCGCTCGGGCCGCAGCTCATTCCTGAACTCGGTGGCCGGTCAACTCCACGACACGCCACCCCTGCGTTGTCGCTCGACCACCGCCGGAGAACTGGACGCCCTCTTTACCGAGGCGGAACCGGGGACCACCGTGCTGATTGACGATGCGGACTCGTTGCCCGCACCCGTTATCCAGCGCCTGGGTGCCCTGTGGCAACCGGGGACCGGGACGAGCGGCGTCGGGAGCGCCGGCGTCGTCGGGAAGGAGCTGCGGCTGATCGTGACGGCGCGGTTGAGTGACGGCCTGCCATCGCTGTTTCCGCCGCTCATGTCATGGCGTCATACGGCGGACACGCTGTTGCTCAGGCCCAGGAAAGCCTTTGACGGAGATCTGTTCGGAGCGTCGCTGTCCGGTATGCCGCTGGGCGGGTCACCCGGGCGCGGTTACTGGATCCACCGCGGGATGGCCGAACTTGTCCAAACCCCTCAGTGGGACGGATAGCGCGTGGACTCCCCCATCCAGACCACGGTGGACCGGTTGAACAACGCAATGAGCGTGATGATCGCGACGGCCACGCAAGCAACACCGATGGCCCGGGCACCCACCTGGGTCAAGGAGATCCCCACGATCACCAAGAAGGCCTGCGACACCAGGATCGCAGCCCGGGGCCACCGCAAACCCTTGACCGTGCCCCACGCCGCGGACCCCAACCACACGGCGGCACCCAGCATCACCACTGCGCCGAAAATGATGCCCGCCGTGGGTATGGCGTGTTCGGAAAATAGGGAAATGACAAATCGCGCACCCACATAGGCCAGTGCCCCGGCTTCCAGCCCGACGATCACACCGATCAACCACACCGGCCACGGGCGATTGAGAGACTGCTGCTGAGACGCGGGGACCATGGACAATGCCTTTCTGGAGGGCGAGCGGGCACCCCAATTCTAATGACGATCACGCGCGGTCATGATCGGTAAACTGATCAGGGAAAACTTTCAATGTGATATACCGCTCAGACCCTTGTTCACGAGTTGTTCACGTGAGAAAGTAATGGACAGATCATCTTTCGAGGCCCGGCCGTCACGGGCCTTTTCTGTGTGTACGCCCCCTGAACACTGTCCTGCCGCGCTCAGCCCGCGTTTGACGGTGCTGCCGTGTTTGCGTACACACCCAACGTTGTGAAAGGAGCGTCACCGCAGATCATGGATTGGCGTAGTCGCGCAGCATGTCTTGAGAAAGACCCCGAACTATTTTTCCCCGTGGGTAACACCGGCCCCGCTCTGTTGCAGATCGAAGAGGCCAAAGCCGTGTGCCGCACGTGCGAGGTCATGGACACCTGCCTGCAGTGGGCTCTGGAATCCGGCCAGGACGCCGGGGTGTGGGGCGGTATGAGCGAAGACGAGCGCCGCGCCCTCAAGCGCCGTGCAGCACGCGCTCGTCGCGCGTCCTGAGTCTCGGGAAACCCTGAGGCCTCCGGCCCGGAAGTTTTGACGAAGCCCTCGTGACCCTCGACGGTCACGGGGGCTCCGCTCTATCCCGGTCAGCGCTGACCCCTTGGAACATGGGCGCAACGGGTCACCGCCGCACGGCACGGGTCACACGGCGAACTGGGCCTGGATCACCACGCTGGTTCCCCCGCCCTCACGCGGTTGCCAACGGATCTTGCCCTTGAGTTCACTGGCCACGAGGGTCCGGACGATTTGCATGCCCAATCCCTCACCCTCACCGGCCTGACGGAAAGCACTCGCACCCGATTCCTCGATGACGGTGTCCCCCATGCCCCATCCGTCATCGCTCACGGTCACCTCGATGACCCGGTGAACTTCCCCGGCATCGGTGACGACGTCGGGCAGCCGATCGACCACCAAAGAGACCGTTCCGTCCCGATCCTTGAGCCCGTGCTGTACGGCGTTGGCCGCGACCTCGTTGATGACCAGCGCCATGGACGTCGCGCTTTTGGACGGTAGGAGGCCGAACTCGCCGCGCACCTCGGTGCCCACCGTCTGCGTGGACGAGGCCATTTCCACCGCCAGTTTCACCTGGTGCCGAATCAGTTCGTCGAAATCCACGTCATCCGAGATGTCGTAGGACAGCGATTCATGAACGCGGGCAATGGAACTCACGCGGCGCATCGCTTGTTGCAGTCCGTGTTTCGCCTCGTCCGAGGTCATTCGGCGTGACTGCAGTCGCAGGAGCGCGGACACCGTCTGGAGATTATTCTTCACCCGGTGATGGATCTCGCGAATGGTGGCGTCCTTGGACACCAGTTGCAAGTCCCTGCGCCGTAATTCGGTCACATCCCGGCACAACAGCAGGGCCCCGGTCCGCGACGGCCCCTGTCGCAAGGGAATGGCCCGCAGGGTCACGGACACGTTTCCGGCCTCCAGCTCACCGCGCCACGGCATGGTTCCCGCGAGCACCGGGGCAATCGTCTCATCCACCCCGTTGCCGCGGACGTCGAGTTTGCGCGCAATCGCGACAAGATTTTCGCCGGTCACGTCTCCCTCGTGGCCCAGCCGGCGGAACGTGGACAGCCCGTTGGGTGAGCAGAACGCCACCCGGCCGTGCTCGTCAAGGCGCATCATTCCGTCACCCACGCGAGGCGCGCCCCTGCGGGAATCGCTACGCACCGCGAAATCGGGCCATGTGCCTTCGTTGGCCATGCGCAACAGGTCCCGGGCAGTTTCCCGGTACACGGTTTCCATTTGGGACACCGGGTGCCCGAAATGCGGGTCGAGGGGCACACTGACCACCGCAATGGTGCGCTGATTACGGACCAGCGGAACCACGAGAATCGATTCCGCGGGCTGAGTGTCCGTGGCGTTGAGCTTGAAGCGCTCCATGCGCTGGTCCACCCACGCGGAACGCAAGGGGGCGGAGTCGCGTGGGGAAATGGTCTCCCCCACCATGTCCTTGTGGAACGCGGTGGGGCCCGTGGTGGGGCGTGCGTGCGCCAGCACCGTGAAATCGCTGCTCGGAGCAGGGATGGCGGCCCCCGTGGGACTGTCCTGCGCGGAGATGACCCGGTTGGGGAAACTCAGCAGCAGGTCCGCAAAGCCAAGATCCGCCACGAGCTGCCAGTCCCCCACCAACAAGTGCAACCATTCCGCATCACCGGCGTCGAAGTCCTCGATGGAACGGAGGGGGTCCGTAAATGCCACGACGGGTCACTCGCTTTCAGGGGGGACATCAACGGCGCAACCACGCGCCCATTCGTTGTCCCAGCCTAGTCCCCGGCGCCCGCCCGGGCGACGATTCCTCCGCGCCCGAATCACCCTCGGGGTGGAGCGCGCGAGCCGCCAAATTCGTGATCTGTTGCCGCAAACCGCTCTTGGCGGCCGACTCGGCCAACACCGCACCGGCCAGTAACGCCTCGTCACACGCGGTGGGATCCCAGTCCAGGGTCGCGTCGATGCCGTGCCCGGGCGAGAACCGCGCCCACGCTTCGGCCACGGAGTCCGCACCGGAGCGTCCCACCGATGTTTTTCTCAGTTTATTGATCACCAGAAGCAATCGCGCCGAGGGCGCCGCGTCCGTGAGATCGGGCAGTGTCTTGACCAACCGTGGAATACCCAGGGCGTCTGCCGAACCCAGGGCGATCACCGTGTCGGCCATGGCGCACGCGCTGAGCGTGGCCGCATTACGCCGAGGCGCCACCGTGTCCAGACTGATCTCCTCATCCGATTCCAGGCCGAAAGACGTATCGACCACCACCGCGTGATAGGCCTCGCTCGCGTGGAGCAGCACGGTTTCGAGAGCGGCCGCGCGGACCTCCGGCCATCGGTCGTGGCGGGTGAGCCCGGTGAGCACGTCCATCGTGGCCCCGGCCACCGACACTCGTGTGGCACAGCGCTGCAACCCGTCGCCATCCAGACGCCCCTGGTCAGCCAACCGGCACGCCTGAGCCAAACCCGCGGCTTCCTCGAGCATGCCCAAGCTCGCCGCGACCGACGCCGCATAGGTGTCGGCATCAACCAGAAGTACCGTGGATCCCGTCAACGCCAGCTCAGCGGCAACGTTCAGCGCCGTGACCGTCCGCCCCGGGGCACCCATTGGGCCCCACACGGTGATAATGCGGCCGGTGCCACCCTGCGGGAACGGGCCCGGGTCAGCGCTCGCCGCGGTGGTCTCATGTGTTTCCGACGTATCAGCCTGATGGGTCTCGGGCACCGTGGTGGCCCGGGGATGATCGTCCGTGTGGGAATGGCCACGATAGGACGGCACGGGATCCGGTGAGTCCGCCACCTGCTCGATGAGGCCGGTGACGTCATCACCCGAGACCCCCTCGGGAACAATGGTGACACCCAATGCTGCCAAGCGGATTTCATCGTGACCGGCGAGCACCAGAACCCGAACCGAGCTGAGCGACAGTTGTTCCAACAGGCTCGCGGTCAGTTCTTCCGCACCCTCGGCGAGGAGGGCCACCCGGGCCATGCCCGTGTGGGCACAGGCCAACAGTTCTGAGAGGTCCAGGCACCGGCGCACCACGGTGACGGAACCGTGCTGTCGTTCGATCTGGTCGACCAGCGGCCATGTTCCCGTCCCCAGCGTCACCACAGAGATGCTCACGAGTCACCACCCGTGGGGTTGAGGACCAGTGTGACCTTGGCGCTGTTGCCCAAGGCGTCCACCAGCGGTTCGACCTGGGCCGGCGTGGCGAGGACATGCACCGTGGTGCCGGTCGAGTTCCCCAGCGCCGAGTTATTGGATTCGATGGTGGAGATCTCGGCACCGGGAACCAATTTGCGGGGACTCTCGTACCCACGGCCGGACGCCTTCTGGTCCGCGACCCACACGTCCACGCGCGAGCCGGCCGTCGCTTCTGCGGGTAAGGGAGTCTCCAGAGCGATACCCACGGGGCTGCGATCGAGTTCATCAGCGGTGCCCACGGCACTCGTGGGCACCAGCTGACCCCTGGGAACCCGTTGCACCAGGACATCGTTGTCTTTCAGACCACTCTCCGTGGACAGGTACTGCTGAGAAGCGTCCTGGAGCCTGACATCAACCGGTACGAGGTCTTCCTCTGTGACTTGCTGCCCCACCGAGAGATCGCGCGCGGCCACGTAATAGGGCTCCGTGCGGTTCAGTGCCGAAATGAGCAGCACCACCGCCGCAATGGATGTGAGCACCAGCAAGAGTCCGACCACCAGCCGGGGGTCGCGCCATGTCGGTTTCTTGAATCTTTGGGCCGTTGCTGTGTCGCCGCGCGCATCGCTGGACATGTACTTTTCCCTTCCCCCGAGGTGGATCCGGCCCCCACCGAATCTGTCATGAGTGTGCACCGTGAACCGCCCCGGAGGAAATCAGGGCTCGCAACATGTGGACATCTGGCCCCTCTCGTTCCGCACGCGCTGCAAAATTCTGTGCATAACCCGACACCGGGCGGTCATCCGTGGGACACTGGAAGCCACCAAACTGCATCAAAAGACCCGAGATGAGGCGAACCACCCATGGCAGAGCAGCGATTTCTCACGCTGTCGGATGTCTCCGAGATCCTGTCGATCTCGGTGGCTCAGGCTCGTGCCATGGTGCGTTCGGGAGAGCTACCCGCCATTCAGGTGGGTGGCCGAGGACAGTGGCGAGTGGAAACCCGGAAACTGGAGGAGTACATCCAGAAGGGGTACGAACGCACCGAGCAGGCGGTACGCGAAGGATCCATCGGCTGAACCGGGCGCGGATTAGGCGGTATCCGGTGAGGAGATCAGCGCCACCGACCCGAAAGGTACCGTGCGCACGGCCTTGACCGCGTGGCGGCGTCGGAATTGATCGTCCGGGTGGAGCGCAACGTCGAAAAAATCGTGGCCCACCGCATCCAGCGTGCCGTCGATGTCCCCGCGGGACGACGGGTCCAGGAGCAAGACCCGGACATGGGTTCTCGATGCTGCCAGGGCCCGGAGCACATGCCCCATCCCTAACTTCCGCAGGACAGCGCGTTCGGTGACGATCTCGAAGCGGCGGTGGAGCCCCTCCCACCACACCACGGAATGCAAGGGCACGAGGTGCTGAAAATAGCGTTCCCGGATCACCGCCCACCCCGCGCCGATGTCCGTCAACTCTCCCTCGAGCACGTCACCATGAGCCGGCAACAACCGCACGGTGTGATTCCGGTGAGCCGACAGGCGCTCCGCCAGCGTGAGTCGGGACAGCTCCGCCCTGGCTGTTTCCGCGGCTTCACGTTCCACACTGCGTTGTTCCGCCTGCGCCAGCTGCGCTTCCATGTCTGCGAAAAGTTCATCCCAGCGCACGCCGTCCCCCTGTGCCTCCCGTTGCGACAGTCACCGGAAGCGGCCACTGCGTGGCATCAGTACATCACGACCGGGGCCGAGAAATATGACGCTCGGGGTCTTGTGCATTTACATCCATGCTTGACGCCCGGCACCTCAGCCTGAATGATCTAAACATTACCAAACAGCATCAAACGACATTACTAGGGTCAAAAACAATGAAACGTGATCAAGCCTCCAGGAATGGAACCGTGGCGCACGGCATCGAGTTCGCGCTCACCACGTGGGTCATCCCGTTGCTATCGGCCCTGCTCATCGCTCTGGGGTGGGCTCTCCTGGGCCGGTCCGAGCTGGGCGTGGCACCCTTGAACGCGGATCTCGCGGTCGCGCTCACCGCCGCCCTGGCCGGCGTGGTGTTGGCCACCTGGTGGTTCACCGGTCTTCTCATGATGGCGTGCACTGCCGTGGCCCGTGCGCTCCGGTGGCATCGCGTGGAACGGTGCGCCACTCGCCTGACACCCAAGCTGATGGCCCGCACGGTGGGCGCGGTGCTCGGAATCCAGCTGGTCGCCGTCTCGACGGCCCACGCGGACGAACCGATCGATCCCTTTTGGCCACGTTCCGACTCCGGCATCAGTCAGGCGGAGCCGCAGCAACCGAATGCCCACGGTGCTCCCGAGGCGCATTCCGCCACCCCGCCGCCGGAAACCGGCGCTCCTGACCGGACGGATCCCGCGTTGGAGCCTGCACCCGCCGAGATTCAACCTTCACCGGCGGCGCCGGCATTGCCCGATGTCGCGCCGGGCCAATCCTCCGCCGCGGTGGCCTCCCCGAAAGTATGCGAACAGCCACCCGCCCCCACCCGAGTGGTTGAGTCGACCGTGACCGTCATCCACGGAGACACCCTGTGGGACCTCACCGCGCAGTTCTTGGAGCCGCACGCAACTGCCGCGCAGATCGCGGCGCAGACTGCCACGTGGCTCGAACACAACGACCTGCAGAACGGCGGAAATCTGATCCGCCCCGGGGACCGGTTGCGGGTCCCACCCCAGCTACTCCACACACCACCCGGCGCAGTACCCACCGAAGGAGCCACGTCATGAGCACCACCACATCAGTTTCTGCTCCCCAGCCTCCCTCGGGCGGTTATTCCTGGCGAGCGGACCGGACCCGGGCCGGGCTGACCCACAAGAACGAGCTGGAACGCGTGACGGCCATGGCTCGTAGCATCGGCCAGGCCGCCGTGGAAATCCTGGGCGGCACCCGTCCCGCCACACAGTTGGCCCGCTGGACCACCCCGGACGTCGTGGAACGTTTCGAGGAGCGCGCCGCCATGCTCCGTCTGGTGCAGGAGCAGTATCGCGATCGCGCCTCGCTCTTCGAGATCCACCGCGCGCCGCGAGTACGCAGGGTCAGGATCTGTTCCCCGGCCCCCGAATGCTACGAAGCCTCCCTCGTCATCGAGGAATCGGTGCGGGCCCGAGCCGTGGCCCTGCGAATTGAGCGCATCAACCGTCAGTGGCGCGTGGTGCACCTGGAGGTCGGATGAGTCTCACGCATGGGAACGGGCGGTACACGTGGTGTGTACCGCCCGTTCTCGTTACTCCATCTGGATCTACTTACTTGCGTGAGCCCTTCTTGGCGCTGCCGCCCTTGCGTTTGCGCCGCTGTGCACGGTTGTCGGTGGCTTCGGCCGACTCGTCCTCCGCCTCCGTCTCATCCGCGGCACGCGCCCCCTCACCCACGGGCGACTGGTGGTTGTCCTTGGATTCGAGGCGGGCCATCGGCTCGCCGTCCTCGTTGGGGGCCGAGTACTGCAAGAACGCGGGCCGTTGCGGCTTGGCCAGCTCCACGGCACCGCCGTCGAGACCGGTACGTTGGCGGCGGACTTCCAAGTGGTACATGGTGACCACGGTTTCCTCGCGGATCGTGTCCATCAAGCCCTTGAACATTGCGTGGCCCTCGCGCTGGTACTCGACCAGCGGATCACGCTGGGCCATGGCTCGCAGGCCGATGCCCTCTTTCAGGTAGTCCATCTCGTACAGGTGCTCGGGCCACCGGCGACCGATCACCGACAGCAGCACGCGACGTTCCAGGTTGCGCATGGCTTCCGAGCCGAGTTCGTCCTCACGTTCCTGGTACACCAGTTTCGCGTCGGAGAGGATTTGCTCGGTGAGGAAGTCCGCGCTCAGCCGCGGCCGCCCGCCGGCCTCGTCAACGATTTCTTGCTGAGTCAGCGTTATGGGGTAAATCTCGCGCAATGCGTCCCACAAGCCATCCAGGTCCCAGTCCTCGGAGTGTCCCTCGCGGGTTCGATCCTCGATCGCTGTGGTGATGACTTCCGCGATGAACTGCTGGATCTGTTCGGCGATGTCATCACCCATGAGGATTCGACGGCGGTCGCGGTAGACCACTTCACGCTGGCGGTTGAGCACGTCGTCGTACTTGAGCACGTTCTTGCGCTGCTCGGCGTTGCGACCCTCCACCTGGTTCTGCGCGTTGGCGATACCCGAGGTGATCATGCGGCCCGTGACGGGAACGTCATCCGGTGCAACCGCCATGAGGCGCTGGGCAACGGCCGGGTTGAACAGGCGCATGAGATCGTCCGCCAACGACAAGTAGAAGCGGGATTCACCCGGGTCGCCCTGGCGTCCGGAGCGGCCCCGCAGCTGATCGTCGATCCGGCGGGACTCATGTCGCTCGGTACCCAGCACGTACAGGCCGCCCAGCTCGATGACCTCTTCGTGTTCGGCCTTGGTGGCCACCTCGTAGTGCTCGAGGACGGCGGGCCACTCGGCCTCGTACTTCTCGGCATCACGCTCCGGGTCCAGGCCCTTCTGCTCCATGGCCTCCACGGCATCGAATTCGGCGTTGCCGCCCAGCATGATGTCGGTGCCGCGTCCGGCCATATTGGTGGCCACGGTCACCGAGGCCTTACGTCCTGCCTGGGCAACGATGGCGGCCTCACGGGCGTGGTTCTTGGCGTTGAGCACCTCGTGGCGTACACCGCGCTTGGCCAGCAGCTTGGACAGGTATTCGGATTTCTCCACGGAGGCCGTACCCACGAGCACGGGCTGACCCGAGGCATGCCGCTCCTCGATGTCCCGCACCACCGCCGCATACTTGGTGGCCTCGTTCTTGTACACCAGATCGCGCTGGTCGATGCGGGCCATTGCCTTGTTGGGCGGGATGGGCACCACACCGATCTCGTAGGTGTTCATGAACTCGGCCGCCTCGGTCTGGGCAGTGCCGGTCATCCCGGACAGTTTGTCGTAGAGCCGGAAGTAATTCTGCAGGGTGATGGTGGCCATGGTCTGGTTCTCGGCCTTGATCTCCACGCCCTCTTTGGCCTCGATGGCCTGGTGGATGCCCTCGTTGTAGCGGCGCCCGGCCAGCACACGGCCGGTGTGCTCGTCCACGATGCGCACCTCGCCCTGGGTCACAATGTAGTCCTTGTTCGCGTGGAACAATTCCTTGGCCTTGATCGCATTGTTGAGGAAACCGATCAGCGGGGTGTTCTGGGATTCGTAGAGGTTGTCGATCCCCAGGTAATCCTCGACCTTCTCGATCCCGGGTTCGAGGACCCCCACGGTCCGTTTCTTCTCGTCAACCTCGTAGTCGGTGTCCGCCTTGAGATTGGTGACCACCTTGGCGAATTCTTTGTACCACCGGTTGGCTTCACCGGAGGCCGGCCCGGAGATGATGAGCGGAGTACGGGCCTCGTCGATGAGGATCGAGTCCACCTCATCCACGATGGTGTAGTTGTGCCCGCGCTGGACCAGCTCGTCCGCACTCCACGCCATGTTGTCGCGCAGATAGTCGAAACCGAATTCGTTGTTGGTGCCGTAGGTGATGTCCGCCGCGTACTGCTCGCGCCGGGTGGCAGGGTCCTGCCCGGCGAGGATCACGCCGGTTTCCAGTCCCAGGAAGCGATACACACGGCCCATGAGGTTCGCCTGGTACTCGGCCAGGTAATCATTGACCGTCACCACGTGCACGCCCTTACCGCTCAGGGCATTCAGGTAGGCGGGAGCCGTGGCGACGAGGGTCTTGCCCTCACCCGTCTTCATTTCGGCAATGTTGCCCAGGTGCAGTGCCGCACCGCCCATGAGCTGAACGTCGTAGTGCCGTTGCCCCAGGGTTCGCGACGCCGCTTCACGTACCGCCGCGAAGGCTTCCGGAAGCAAACGGTCCAAGGATTCCCCGTCATCGATGCGCGCCTTGAACGAGTCGGTTTCGGCGCGCAGTTCCGCGTCGCTGAGCGCCTTGAAGCTTTCTTCGAGGCTGTTCACGGCGTCCGTGTAGGACCTCAGTCGCTTCAGGACCTGCTTATCCCCGGTCCGAAGGACTTTTTCCAGGAATGACGCCACGTGTGTTCGCTCCTCAATTGTGGACGGTGGTGCACCGCCGATCAGTGTACGTGAGTCCGCCTGAGTGAGTTCGGGGTGGTGCGGCACAACACCGGGCCCCGCGCTTGAAGCCGCGGGGCCCGGTGGGTGCGGAGAATCCGCCCGATCCTACTGAACTTCTCAGGCGCTGGCCTGGGGCTGGTAGGCGCGGGATTGTTCTTCCGCGGCCGTACCGTCCTTGCTGAGGCTGATCACGCCGTACTCCCAGCCCTTGCGGCGGTACACCGCCGAGGGTTCCTGGGTCTCTTTGTCCACGAACAGGAAGAAGTCGTGTCCGACCAGTTCCATCTGGTCCACGGCCTCGTCCACGCTGAGCTCGTCAGCGGGGAAACGCTTGCGGCGAATTTCTACCGGGGTAGGGGTGTCGCTCAACGCGTATTCCCCACTGAAGGCCTCGTCCTCCGCGGCGGAGAGCTCTTCCTCGCTGGCCGGGGCGGGGATTCCCTCGCTCGGAAGTACCGGCAGGGAACCGGTCGCTTCGTGCACGGCAGTGGGGCGTTGATGTCCCCCGCGGTGAATTTTGCGACGGTCACGGGCCCTGCGCAGCTGTTCGATCAGCTTGGCGTAGGCCTCGTCGAAAGCGGCGAACTTGTCGTCGCTGCGAGATTCGGCGCGCACCACGGGGCCCCGGCCGATGACCGTGATCTCCACGCGAATACCTTGATGCCCCGATACTCCGTTGTCCTTGGTGACCTTGACCTCAATGGTCTGCACTTTGTCACCGAGCTGCGTAAAACGCTCGCTCTTCTTCTCCGCGTATTCTTTGAATCGCTCCGGCACCGCAACGTTTCGTCCTTGGACGTTCAGTTCCATGAGACCCTCCAAATCTTGAGGATGACGCGGGATAGTGCTGCTCCCACACGGGATACATGTATTCCGTTCCCGTAACCCAACGTTAGTTCAAACTGTGGGGAAATTCACTGACATGTGACCCAGCCGTGGTGGAATCAGCCCCGGGTGAACACCCGGCCCTGACGGTTGCCAGAACCGCGATTCCGGGCACGCGGGCACCCGCTTGTCGAAGCACCGAGACGGCCTCCGCCGCAGTAGCTCCGGAGGTCATGACGTCATCCACCACCACACACGTGGCACCTTGAACACCGGATGCGCGCATGCTGCCCTTGATGGCGCGCGCCCGGTGAGCAACGTCCAGAGTTTTCTGGGAAGTCGCCCCGAGCCGCGACCTGTGGCGGTGTTCCAGTCCCCTGTGGATCCGGGTCGCGGGCGGGAGCGAGGTGCGGGCCAGGATCTCCTGGACCGGGTCGAACCAACGTTTCCATCTCGCTCGTGTCGAGGTGGGGACCGGCACCCACAGCACTGGCTCCCCGGTCGGTGCGACGTGCGGTGCGGCTCGGAGCAGGACCCCGGTCAGGACGGTACCGAGAACCGGTGCGAGGTCGGTGCGCCCGCCGTTCTTGAACGACAGCACACACGAGGCCAGTTCGTGCTCATAGGGACCGGCCGCCCACACGCGGGCGTCTACGGCGGCCAACCCGCGCGGGGCGAGGACTTCTCCCGGATGCACCGTGGATCGGCGCAGCATCAGATGACACCCGCGGCACAGCACGGCACCCGGTTCCTCGCACACGGCACAGCTCACGGGCAGCAGCACTTCCGACGCCGCCGCGGCCCACGTCCAGACGGCCGCCCCGGCTCGGTCCATGGCTCGGGCTGACATTTTCGACATGCCCCCAGCCAACCGCGGTTACTGTCGTGGCCGCGGGGCGGACGCACACTGTGCAGCGAGCGTGCTGACCGGGCCCGGGTGGCCGCGGGCTGTGCAGTGCACTCGCCGTGCGCCCGCCACGCATCACCGCGCGGCCACCCCTATCAAGGCCGATCACCGTCGGGCCGGTGCAGTAGCTCTCACCCGGCGAAGGCCGTGTCCGTGACGTTGTCGCTCTGCTGGGACCAGGAACTTCCCGTGAGCAAGTAGAGGTTGCCTTCCGCGGCCCCGTAGATCGCGGTGGAGCCGTTGCCCCCGGCCAGGGACGTGACACCCACCAGGGACGGGAGTGCCTCGTTGGAGCCGGACACACTGTACTGGCGGGGTTGTGAGTTGCCGTTCTCCCCGAGCGCCGTGGTGACGAATTCGGTACCGCTGATCCACTGCACCGTGTCCACGTCCACATCAGCCGCGACCAGATTGCCCTGTTTCAGCTCCGTGGGGCGGCCCGACTCGTCGCGCACGATGCCACTCAGCCACACGTTGGAACGATCTTGGCCCTCGTTGGTGGTGACGATGAGTGCCCGGTTCCCCTCGCGGGAGATTCGTAGACCGGCGACCCGATCATCGGCCAGCCAGTCGGCCGCCACCGTGATGGCGTCGTCGCCCGCGTCCGTACGGGCGGCATGAACCACCCCGTCCGCACCGGAGCCCCACACCCAGCCCTGGATGTCGAAGCTGGGTCGCGTCAGGTCCTCACCGGACCACCGCTGCACCGGTGATTCCCCTTGCGCCGCGGTGAACACGGCGCCGCCGGCGCCACCGACCCACCCGAAATTCTCCATCGCCTGGTCCATCCCGGGGCGCACGATCTGCGCATCCCCGGAAAGGGGTACGTCATTGATGAGTTCGGTCTGTCCGCCCTGGTAGAAGGCCAGCTGATTGTGCGACACCCCGATTTGCCGATTGGGCACGGTGACCTCACGCACCGGTTCGTCCCGGTCGCTACCGGAGGTCTCCACCGGGGCGCCATTGATGCTGAGTTCCACGGTGTCCACGGCGGGTACGCCCTGCAGGGACGCCTCGAGCTGCTGCTCCATGCGCTTGCCCCGCTCCACGTCCGCGGGGTCGAACTGAGCCAGATTGAGATCCACGGAAGCGGTTCCGTCGGACACGGGCACCGCCGAGCGCGCCAGGGTGGCGCCCCCGGGAAGCGCCGAGGTCACCGCCCCGTCCAGGTGGGCCGCCGGGCCCGCCAGCAATTCGCGCACCATGGCGGTGGGGACCGTGGATCGTTCCGCGAACCAGCGGGGATCCGGAACCAAACGGCCGTAGTCGTCATCGAAGAAGTACAGCGTGTAGGCCTTGAAGATCTCGGGGAAGTCATCGAAGGGTACGATCACGCCGTCCGGGGCCTCGGAGATACGCCATTGCCCGTCCACGGAGGTGAGCGTGAAATCCAGAACGCGGGTCGTGCCTTCGGGCTGCTGCTCCAACACACCGTTGGCGGAACGCTCGGCGCCGACTTCCAGGCTGGTTCGGTACTGACCGTCGCTGAGGCGCGGCACCGTGCTGGGTTCACCCTTGTAGACCAGCACCCGGGTGTCGGGCTTCCAGGTGTTGGCCAGCTGGGGTGTCAGGTACTGGCGCGCCACGGCGTAGTCGTCCTGGGCGCCCACCCCGGCGGTGAGGAAGCCCTCCACGATCTCCTGCGCGCTCGCGCCCGTCTGGGGCGTGGCCGGTGTATACCGTGCGGGTTGTTCTTGGGCCTCGGTCGTGGGTTCCACCACCTTGTGCACGGGGCCCGATCGGGGCATGGCCCCGCAGCCGGTCACGGCCAGCGTCGCTGCCAGTGCGCAGGCCGCCGCCCACTGCCGACGTCGCCGCGGTCGTTGGTTGCTGGGCTCACGTGTCATGGGGCCTCCGTTCCCGGCTGATCGCTCGCTGCGGCGGAGCCCGCCGCGGTTTCCAAGGCTCCGGGCGTCGCGGTGATGGACGACTCGCCGAGCTGGACGGCGTGAGAACCGGTGCCGGTCGCGAACGGGTCCACCTGCGCGGTGAGGGCCAAGGAGCCCGTGTCGGTCACGTGGGCCGTGGAGTCGGCCAGCACCGGCGCGGGCGGCATCGGCAGCGGATTCGGCACGTCCGGGTCCAGCGCTTGCGTGCGGACCAACGGCAGGGTCAACCGGAAACAGGCGCCCTCGCCCGGGCGGGCCCACACGTCCAACTGGCCGCGGTGCAGGCGCGTGTCCTCCAGCGCGATCGACAGCCCCAGACCGGTACCCCCCACGGTGCGCGCGCGGGCGGGGTCCGCACGCCAGAACCGGTTGAAGACCTTGGTCATTTGTTCTTCCCGCATACCGATTCCGTAATCGCGCACCGCCACGGCCACGGCGTTCTCGTTCGAGGCCACGTAGATCTCCACGGGTTTACCCTCGCCGTGTTCCAGCGCATTGGACACCAGGTTGCGAATGATCCGGTCAATGCGCCGCTGATCCATTTGGGCCACGCAGCGAGTCAGCTGGGAACGCACGGTGAGCGTGGAACCACACTTGAGCACCAGGGGTCCGGCGGCCTCCACCACGTCGTAGATCACGGAGAAAATATCCGTGGAGGCGATGTCCAAGGTGGCGGCCCCGGCATCGAAACGCGAGATCTCCAACAGGTCCGAGAGCATGGAGTCGAAGCGATCCACCTGATGGTGCAACAGTTCCGCGGACCGGCGATTGACGGGGTCGAACTCCTCCCGCGCGTTGTAGAGCACTTCGGCCGCCATCTTCACGGTGGTCAGCGGGGTACGCAGTTCGTGGGAGACGTCGGAGACAAAGGTCTGCTGCATCGTGGACAGCTGTTCGAGCTGGGTGATCTGTTCCTGCAAGTTGTCCGCCATGCGGTTGAAGGAGCGGCTCAACCGGGCCACTTCGTTGGAACCGCGCACCTCCATGCGCACATCCAGATCGCCCTCCGACAATTGTTCGGAGACCCTTGCCGTGCTGGAAACCGGGCGCACCACTTCACGGGTCACGTACCAGACAATGGTTCCCACCAGCAGTAACAACGCCACCATGGACAGCAGCAGGACCGCGTGGATGGAATTGAGAGTGATTTGGGGGTCCGCGAAATCGTAGACGAAGAACAGGCCGTAGCGGGCATTCTGATTGAGCTGGACCACGTCACCGATCACGATGACGGGTTGTTCGGCGCCGCCTTCCTCCATGCGCACCGAGGCGGGTTGCCAATACGTGCCGTCCCCTTCGGCCACGCGCTGCTGGAGCTGTTGCGGCACGGACGCGGAAGTCATCCAGGGGCTCTGGGTCTGCACTCCCACGAAGGACTGTCCGGCACCGCGATCGAGGGGAATCAGGATCCAATGCCGACCGGCCTCTTCCGAGTCCATGCTGAGGGCGCCCATGGTGGAGTCGATGAGGGCTTGGACCTCGGTGCGGTCCGACGCGTCCGAGGCGTCAAAACTTGCCTGTACGTCCGCGATGTCGGTGCGCGCTTCGGCCAGCACCTGATTGAGCCGGTCGGAGAACAACCGGTCCGCGATTTGATGGGACATGAAGCTGCCCGTGGCGAAGAACGCGCACAGGGTCAGCGTGAGCGCCACCAGGATGGCCCGGAACTGCAGGGACTGATGCCACCGCCGGGACAGGATTCTGCGTCCCAGGCGAAGTCTACGGATCCACCTTGGCTTGAATCGGGTCGCATTCCGCTCGCGGCTGTCGACCGTCATCGATGTGAATGGCCCCCGGCCTTGTAGCCGATACCGCGGACGGTCAGAACAAGTTCGGGGTTCTCCGGGTCCCGTTCGACCTTGGAGCGCAACCGCTGCACATGCACGTTGACCAGGCGGTTGTCCGCGGCGTGCGGGTAGCCCCAGACATCACGCAAAAGTTCGTCGCGGCTGAACACCTGGTTGGGCGATTTCGCCAGGGTGGTCAGCAGGTCGAACTCCAGAGGGGTCAGGGAAATCTGTTCGCCCTCCCGGGTCACCGAGTGACCGGTCACGTCGATGACCACATCGCCCAGGGTGATCTCCTGGGTCGCGCCGCGTTCAATGGGGCGCAACCGGGCCTTGACCCGGGCCACCAGTTCAGCGGGTTTGAAGGGCTTGGGGACGTAGTCGTCAGCGCCGGCTTCCAGGCCCCGCACCACGTCGGCGGTGTCCGACTTGGCCGTGAGCATCACAATGGGAATGTCCGAGGTCTGTCGAATGGTCTGGCACACCTGAATGCCGTCCATTCCGGGCAGCATGAGGTCCAACAGCACGAGGTCCGGGGCAACGGACCTGAACGTTTCTTCCGCGGCGGAGCCGTCGTAGCAGAAGACGGGCTCGAAACCTTCCGAGGACAACACAATCCCGATCATCTCGGCCAACGCGGCGTCGTCGTCGACTACCAAAATCCGTGCCTTCATGTGCTGTGTGAGCCCTCAACTTTCTACCGTGGCCGCGCTGGGTGGCCAGTGACCTTCTCTGCCGAGAAGTCTACGGCCTAGGTGCCACTCAACCGTCGTTGCCGGCTTCCGTCAGCGCGCCCGCCACATCCGTGCACCGGCGTAACGCCCCCGGAAGGTGCGGCGGAGTCAGCCCTTCCAGCTCCGCGACGGGCAGTACGCGCGAGCCCAACAGCGCTTCCGGGGCCATCCCCAATTCACGCCACGGCCGCGTGACGACGTTCGCGATCTCCCCGATAGTGGCTCGCCCGGTCACGGGCACCACGGGGAACCACAGTTTCAGTCCCGTCTCCACGAGGGCCGCCAACGGCTCCCACGCGTGGACCGAACTCGACGGCGGAACGGCCACGGCGGCGTCGGCGCCGATGTCACGCGCCCAGCGAGCCTCGGCGCGGCCGGTGCTGATCGCGACCTCGACCGCACCGGCCCCACGGCACGCCGCTACGGCGTCGGTCAGTGCATGACGCACCTCGTGCGAACCAATTGCGCGCAGCGTGCGGTAGCCGCTCGCGGTGGGGATCGTACCCTCCAGCACACGCTGCAGCTCGCTTTCGTCCACGTGCACGACGACGCCGCGGCCTTCCGTGTTACGTGCCATGTCACCGATGAACGCGGCCACACCCGCACACCAGGACTGAAGCAGCTCGCGTCGCGCGCCGTGATCGGACTGCAATTTCTCGCCGTTGTGCACGTGCACACCGGCGGCCAGGCTGACCGGACCGACGATCGAGATGAGCACGGGACCGTGATCGCTGTCGGATTCGTGACCGATCACATCCGCCATGATGTTGAGATCACTGTGCAGCACGTGGTGGGCCGCTCGGGAGTCCTTGCCCGGTACCGACGTGATGCGCCAACCGTGCGGCTGCCGGTCCGCGTACAGGGAGTCCAACATGGCCGCCGTCCGGGCCAGGGGCTCCGCATGGGGTCCGCGCTCACCCAGGACGGGCAGCACGGACAGGTGCGGTGCCCCCAGCTCACCGCGAATCACGGTGAAGGTTTCCACCATGTCCGACCCGCGCAGTGGACAGGTCAATGTGGCGGTCACGGCCGTGGCAGCGGGGCCGCCGGCCGTGGCAGAAGTGTCCGGGGCGCTCACGATGCGTCGGCGCGCTGGTGGTCTTCGGAGATCGCTTCGTGGTGGCGGATGACCTCGCTGATGATGAAGGTGAGGAACTTCTCCGCGAACTCTGGGTCCAGCTGAGCGGCTTCGGCGAGCGCGCGTAACCGCTGGATCTGGGCCTTTTCCCGTTCGGGGTCCGCCGGCGGAAAGTCGTTCTTGGCCTTGAGGACACCCACGCGCTGGGTGGCCTTGAAGCGTTCGGCCAGCAGGTGCACCAGTGCGGCGTCGATGTTGTCGATCGTTCCGCGCATGCTCCGCAACTCGCTCAGCGCGTCCTGGGACGCCTGATCACTCACGCACGAGGCATGGGGGTCCATGATCGAGTGGTCGGCGACGGGCGGGTTGGCGTGATCAGAAGCGCTGGTCATGCTGCCACTTTAGTGGGCACCGGCCACCGCGGCCGCACGATCCGCGTACGCGGCGTCAATGGTTGCCTGCCCGAGCACCCGGGTGCCCTGGTACACGACCATGGTCTGTCCCGGAGCCACACCGCGCTGGGCCTGACGCAACCGGACGTTGAGTCGTTCCTCGCCGTCGGTGCGAGTCAACCAGGCCACGGCGTCCGCGGGATCGCCGTGGGCTCGCACCTGGACCTGCACGTCAAAGGTGTCGCTGGTTTCCTGGCCCTCGGACAGGTTCTGCACCTCGACCGGCGGGAGACCGGCCCATGAGGGGCGGATGCCCTCCATGACGTCGATCGACAACATCGCCTCGGGTCCCACGACCACTTCATTGGTCTTGGGCCGGATCTCGAGCACGAAACGGGGCTTGCCGTCGGGGGCGGGAGTGCCGATCCGCAGACCCTTGCGCTGGCCCACGGTGTAGGCCTGTGCGCCGCGGTGTTCGCCGAGTTCACCGCCCTCGGAATCCACGATGCGACCGGGGGCGAGTTCCATGTGGTCCTCGAGCCAGCCGCGGGTGTCGCCGTCGGGAATGAAGCAGATGTCGTGGGAATCGGGCTTGTTCGCCACGGTGAGCCCGCGCGCCTCGGCCTCCGCCCGAACCTCTGCCTTGGACGGCGTCTCGGCCAGGGGGAAGATCGCATGATCCAGTTGCTCGGCGGTCAGCACGCCCAGCACGTAGGACTGGTCCTTGGCCCAGTCGGCCGCACGGTGAAGTTCCTTGTGACCGTGTTCGTCCGCCACGACCTTGGCGTAGTGACCGGTGCACACGGCGTCGAAACCCAGTGCGAGCGCTTTCTCGAGGAGGGCTGCGAACTTGATCTTCTCGTTGCAGCGCATGCACGGGTTGGGGGTGCGCCCGGCGGCGTATTCGGAGATGAAGTCCTCCACGACGTCCGCCTGGAAACGTTCGGAGAAGTCCCACACGTAGTACGGGATGCCCAGTTTCTCCGCGGCGCGCCACGCGTCCCGGGAATCCTCGATCGTGCAGCAACCGCGAGCGCCCGTGCGCAGGGTTCCCGGGGTGCGGGACAGGGCCAGGTGCACACCGGTGACCTGGTGCCCCGCGTCCACGGCGCGCGCTGCGGCCACGGCGGAGTCCACTCCACCACTCATCGCTGCCAAAACCCGCACGGAACTGCCTCCAGTAAATTGATGATCAATGCTTGCAGAAATCGTTTAATCAACGGTGGGTGACACGTTTTTATTCCCGAGCCCCCGCGCCGTGCTCGGCAGCGGCCCGGGCTCCTGCCGCATTGCGGTCACCACCAATGGGCTCAGCGCGAGCCGGTGGTGGGCACATGGCCGGACAGTCCCGCCGCCCGGGCGCGGGAGTAGACGTCTGCCATGGCCGCGATCACCGCGTCCACGTCTTCCGGCGTGGTCCCGTGACCCAGGGAGAACCGTTGGGCCCCGCGGGCCGTGTCCTCATCGACCCCCATGGCCAACAACACGTGGGAGGGTCGGGGAACCCCCGCATTGCACGCGGAACCCGTGGATGTGGCCACGCCCGCGGCGTCGAGGAGGAACAGGATGGAGTCGCCCTCGCACCCGGGGAACGTGAAGTGGGCGTTGCCCGGCAACCGGACGGGATGCTCGGCCTCGCGCTCGGGCGCCTCGGGCTCGACACCGCGCAGCACGGCGTCGGGAACTTCCCGGCGGATCCCCTCGACGAGCCGATCGCGCAAGCGGGCCAGCCGCACGATCTCGGCGGGTTGATTGGTCAGTACTGTTTCCACCGCGGCGCCGAACGCGGCCGCTCCGGCGGCGTTGACCGTTCCCGAGCGCACGTCGCGTTCCTGTCCCCCGCCGTAGCTGGAAGGTTCGAGTTTCACGGTGCGCGGGGCGTAGAGGGCGCCCACGCCCACCGGGCCACCGAGTTTGTGCGCCGAGACCGCGAGCGTGCTGATTCCGCTCAGATGGGCGTTCACGGGGATGGACCCGAAGGCTTGGACCGCGTCCACGTGCAACGGTACATCGAAGGACGCGCAGATCTCACCGAGTTCGGCGATCGGTTGCACGGTGCCCACCTCGTTGTTGGCCCACATGACGCTCACCAGCGCCACCCGGTCCGCACTGCGTTGCAGAATGTCCCGCAACGATCCGGGCAGCACACGACCGGTCTCGTCCACGGGCAGCCACTCGAGCTGGGCGCCCTCGTGTTTCGCAAGCCATTGCGCCGTTTCCGTGACGGCGTGGTGTTCCACGGTGCTCAACACCACCACGGTGCGCGTCGGGTCGGCGGCACGGCGCGTGCGGTAAAGACCCAGGATGCCCATGTTGTCCGCCTCGGTCCCACCGGAAGTCAGAATGAGCTCCACGGGTTCCGCGCCCATCGCCAGGGCAACCTGCTCACGCCCGATCTCCAACGCCATGCGAGCGGATCGCCCGCCCGAATGCAGGGACGCAGGATTACCACCGCGGCGCACCTGTTCCGTGAACGCCTCGAGGGCCTCGGGCAGCATGTCGGTGGTGGCGGCATGATCCATGTAGACGTGTTCGGACATGCGCGTCATTCTAGATCCGATCCGAATTCTTGGCTGTGACGCTCACCTCCCCGAGCCACGCGGCCCGTGGAGAACGGCTACCCGGGTGTTCATCCGCGCGCACCTAGAATCGCCCCTATGCTGCACATCCTTTTTCACACTCCGGAAATCCCCGGCAACACGGGCAACGCCATTCGACTGGCCGCCTGCACCGGCGCCCGGTTGCACCTGGTCGAACCGTTGGGGTTCAACTTCAGCGACGCCCACCTACGCCGGGCGGGCCTGGACTACCACGACCTCGCGGTCATGGACGTCCATCCCTCCATGGCGGACGCGTGGCAGAAACTCGGTGCTGCCAGGGTCTTCGCTTTCACGTCCCATTCGAAGGTGCGGCACACGGACGTGAGCTACCGGGATGGGGATGTGCTGTTGTTCGGTCGGGAATCCACCGGGTTGCCGGAGGACGTGCTCCACGACCCGCACGTCACCGAACGTGTGCGAATTCCCATGCTCCCGGGCAGGCGTTCGCTCAACCTGGCCAATTCGGCATCGATCGCCATGTACGAGGCCTGGCGGCAGCTGGGGTTCCCCGAGGGCGTGTGACTCAGCCCTGCTGGGCGGCGTCCGACACGGTGACCTTGGTCGTTTCCTCGTTACCGTTGCGAATGTAGGTCATCTCGGCCTCGGTCCCGGCGGCGAGCTCGCGCACGGTGGCGGTCAGTGCGTCCGCGTCTTCGATGCGCTTACCGTTGAACTGCGTCACCACATCGTCCGCGCGCAAGCCGGCCTCGTCTGCGGGTGAGCCCGATTCCACACTGCGCACGAGTGCACCGCTGGAGAACTGCCCGGACCCGTCCGAGGACTCCGTGTTGGCGGAGACAGAAGCGCCCAGGTATCCGTGGCTGGCCGTACCGTTGTCAATAATTTCCTGGGCAACCCGCTTGGCGGTGTTGGACGGGATGGAGAAACCCACGCCGATGCTGCCGGCCGCGGTGTCCGAGGATCCCGCGGCGGAGGCGATGGCCACGTTGATACCGATGACCTTGCCCTCGGAATCAATGAGCGGGCCACCCGAGTTACCCGGGTTGATGGCGGCATCGGTTTGAATCACATTGAGGTACACCGAGGACTGAGCCTGCTGAGAACCGGACTCGCCGTTGTCCGGGAAGTTGAAGAAGAAGTCCTGTGAACCGCCGGGGCTCTCCTCTGACTCGACCGGGGTGTCGGGTGCGGCGGATGAGGCCACGGAAATGGTGCGGTTCAGGGTGGAGACGATGCCGTCCGTCACGGTTCCGGACAACCCCAGCGGTGCGCCAATGGCAATCGCGGTGTCTCCCACGTTGAGCTGATCCGAATCGGCGAATTCGGCGGGTGTCAGACCCTCCGGATCAACCTTCAACACGGCGAGGTCGGATTGCGGGTCCGTGCCGACGATCTCCGCCGAACGCACCGAACCGTCCGAGGTCTGCACCTCAATGGTCGCGTTGGACGCCGTACCGTCCAGGGTGACCACGTGCGTGTTGGTCACAATATGGCCCTGATCGTCGATGACCACGCCGGAACCGGTGCCCTGCTCGTTGTTGCCGGTGGCGGAAATGGTGACCACGGACGGTGACGCCTTCTGGGTCGCCGCGGTGGTGGAGTTGACCGAATCGGTGTCGTTCACGATGACCGGGGAGGTGTTGCCGGTGCTGCCCACGCCCGAGCCGTTGTCGTTGAGGGCGTCCGTCCCCACGGCCGCTCCGGCGCCGATCAACCCGGCCAACAACATGCCCGCGATCACGGCCCCGCCGGAGAACTTCTTGTGCCGGGCAGGTGCCTGCGTCGCGGTCGCCCCTTGCGACTCGTAGTGACCCTGGGTTGGTTCTCCCGCACGAGGAAGCGGCTCGGTGTACTGGTTCTCCCACCCGCCGGCTTGGTGCTTTTGATAGCCGTTCGGGGTCCGCTCGGCTCCCCCCGTGTACTCGCCGTACTGGGGTACGGAACGCTGGGGGTCGTTCCCCGGGCGCGGCTCGTGCGGGTCGTTCATGTGTGCTCCTCACAGTGTGTACCAATGGCGGCACAGGCGGTCTCTGAGCCCCAGTATGGTGCCCTGCACTGAGTCGTGGCTGAATGGGCTGGGGTCTCTGTGATGGTTCCCTGAATGTCATCCCCATGATCTCTGATCACGTGACGCACACACGGGCGCGGCGTAGGCTTTCAGCGAAGTAGCCGTCAGGTTGCCCAGTACTTTGCGTACTCTTGCCCGTGGTAGTCGCTCGAGGAAATGAGGATCATGAGCCGTGCAAGCTCAATTCGTCGGACCATAGCGACCGCGGGCGCGTGCATTGCGTTGGCGGTCTCGGCCCAGCCGGCATTCGCCGAGCCCCCGGCCACCGTGGATCCCGGAACGCGCATCGTGGACTCGGCCAATGCGCTCAGTAACGAGTCCCAGGTGCAGGAGGGCATCGACCAGGTGGCCAGCGAGCACAACGTGACCCTCTACGTGGTCATGGTGGATCAGTTCACGGATCCCTCGAACCCCTCCGACTGGATCCAAGAATTTGCGGAGGCCAACGGTTTCGGCAGCAACGATGCGGTGCTGGCCGTGGCCACCGATTCTCGACAGGCCCGCATGTACGCGGGTAACTCCGGGCCCTTGAGCCAGTCCCAGGTCCAGGACATCTATACCAACAACGTGGTTCCCGCCCTGCGCAACAGCGATTGGGACGGCGCCGCCATGGGCGCCGTGGAAGGCATCAACAGCGAGCTGGGCGGCGTCAGCATCGACGGTGCGGGCGGGGTGGTCGGCAGCGTCGTCGTTCTGGGCGGAATCGCCGCCGCCGGCGTGGGCGCGGTAGCGCTGATGGGCAAGCGGCGTCGCGGTCGGAACCAATCCCGGCAGGGCAACGTACCGGCGGGGCGGCGCAACGCTCCCCCGCAGCGGCCCCTGGTCCCGCTCCCGGAACTGCACAAGCGCGCCGGTGCGAGCCTGGTCGAGGCGGACAACGCCATTCAACATTCCGAACAGGAACTGCAGTTCGCGCAGTTGCAGTACGGCACGGAGCAGACCAAACCGTTCGAAACAGCCCTCGCGCAGGCCAAGGAGCACATGCGTGCCTCCTTCGAGCTGCAGAAGAAACTTGAGGACCACATCCCGGACACCGAGGCGGACCAGCGCGCCTGGCTGGGCGAGATCATCGACCGCACCCAGAAGGCCCGCGCGCCCCTGGCCGAGCAGGAACGCAGCTTCGCGGATCTGCGCCAGCTGGAAACACGCGCCCCGGAGGCTTTGCAATCGGTGGAGACCGAACTACGGAACACGCAACCTCGCCTCAGCGAGGCCGAGAACCTTCTCGTGTCATTGGCCGCCCACTACGACGACGCCGCCCTGGCACCCGTGCGCGACAACGGGGAGCAGGCGCGCGACCGCCTCGAATTCGCCGGCACGGCGATCGCGGAGGCTCATACCGCGCTGGAGGCCAACAACCTGTCCGAGGCCGTACTGGGCATCCGCGCCGCCGAGGAGGCCGTGGGTCAGGCCCAGGGTCTCGTGACATCGGTGGAGCACGCGCAACGGGACCTGAACCGGGCGGAGGAGTCCCTCAAGGACGCGGTCAGCATTGCCCAGCGTGATGTGGCAGAGGCCGAGGGGCTCGTGGAACAGGGTTCCCGCCCCGAGCTGGCGGGTGCCGCCGCGGGCGTGCGCTCCGTACTTCGCACCGTCACCCAGAACATGGCGTCCGGCCGCTACGATCCCGTGGGCTCGACCCGCCGACTTGCCGAGGCCAAGGACGAACTCGACAAGGGACTGGCCGCGGTGCGCAGCCAGAACGACCAGGCCCGCTCCGCCCGGGAAACCCTGGCGCACACCCTGGTCAGCGCGCAAGCCAGCCTCTCCACCGCGGGCGAGTACATCTGGGCCCGCCGCGGTGGTGTGGGGTCCGAGGCTCGCACGCAGCTCTCGGAAGCCGAACGGCACTTCGATGTGGCTCAGCAACTGCAGAACTCCGATCCCGTCCGCGCCCTGAACGAGGCCAATCAGGCCATCCGCCTGGCCGATGGGGCGCAGCGTGCGGCCCAGAGCGACGTCGACCAGTTCAGCTATCCGGGAGGGTACGGCGGTTACGGCGGAATGGGTCGACGCAGTAACGGAATGGGCGGCGCCATGCTCGGTGGCATCCTGCTGGGCGGCATCCTCGGCGGAGGCGGAGGCGGAGGCGGAGGCGCAGTCGGTGGCGGCGGCAGGGGCGGCGGGTTCGGAGGGGGCGTCGGCGGAGGCGGCGGAGGCGCTGTCTTCGGTGGCGGCGGCATGGGCGGCGGCGGTTTCGGAGGTGGCTTCGGCGGAGGCGGCGGAGGCGGTTTCGACATCGGCGGTAATTTCTGACCGGTACTGTCAGCTGTCCGAGAATTCCTCCCGGCAGCTGTTCCGCAGATCACCCACCGTGCTGCACGCTGAACCAGAACGTCCAGATCAGACATAGTTCCAACAACAAGGGAGAACACCATGATGAAGCAGTCCATCTTCGGGCGCATTGCCCAGTTGGCCAAGGCCAACATCAATTCCTTGATCGATTCCGCCGAGGATCCGCAGAAGATGTTGGATCAAATGGTGCGCGATTACACCGAGAACATCCGCGAGGCCGAAGCGGCCGTGGCCCAGACCATTGGTAACCTGCGCTTGCTGGAAAAGGATCACGCCGAGGACCTGCAGGAGGCCCAGCAGTGGGGTTCCAAGGCCCTGGCCGCCTCCAACAAGGCCGAGGAATTCCGCGGGGCAGGTAAGTCCGGCGAGGCCGTGAAGTTCGACAACCTGGCCAAGGTTGCCCTCCAGCGTCAGATCCAGTCCGAGACCGAGGCCAAGGCGGCCGAGCCGCAGATCGCCTCCCAGACCGAAGTGGTCGACAAGCTCAAGGGCGGACTCAACACCATGCGCGGAAAGCTGCAGGAGCTCTCCGCCAAGCGCGACGAGCTCAACGCCCGTCAGAAGACCGTGCAGGCTCAGGCCCAGGTGCAGGACTCCCTAAAGTCCTTCGACATCATGGATCCCACGAGCGAGGTCTCCCGTTTCGAGGACAAGATCCGCCGCGAGGAGGCCCGCGTGGCCGGTCAACAGGAACTGGCCGACTCCTCCCTTGACCGTCAGTTCGAAGCGCTCGAAGACATGGGTCAGCAGACCGAGATCGAGGCACGACTGGCAGCACTCAAGGCCGGCCAGGGCAGCAAGGACGGCGAAAAGATCGTCTCCGCCGAGGAAATCTAAGGGGCGGGCAAGCTCTCCCCGGTGTAACTCTGAGGCACCACATCACCCGTTCCAGCCTCGGTACGTTCCGACAGTGACGTCGCCGGTGTTGTGGAACGAAGGGCGGTCCCGCGCATTGCTGCGGGGCCGCCCTTCACACGTTCGCCCGTGCCCACGATGCCGCGGCCTCGGTGTCAATGTCGGTGTCGGTGCCGGTGGCTGGTCGGGCCAGATCCTTGCGGTGCCCCACGAGGCGAGCCGGGTTACCGGCCCAAATCTCATTCTCACCGGTCGAGTTCATGAGCACGGCATTGGCACCCACCAGTGTGCCGCGGCCAATGGTGGTCACGCCGGCGCCGCCCAGCACCTTGCAGCCGGGGAACAGCACGACGTCGTCCCCGATGGTCAGCCACTCGAACCGGGACTGCGCACGGGGCAGGTGGGCATCTTTTCGGCCCACGGTGACCTGCTGATAAATCCGCACGCGATCACCGATGGTCACCTCCGGATAAATCACCGTGCCCATTCCGTAGTGAAGGAGCCTGAATTCGCTTCCGATCTCCACCTCAGCCGGAATGGACAGGTTGAGGGGTAAGAGGGCCAGCCGCGCCCAGCGGTGCTTCCTCAGCGATACCAACGTCTCCGGAACTCCCATAGCGCCAAACTAGCCGAGTCCACCGGCCCCGAGGAGGGGCCACGGTCCGCTGTGGCCCAAAGGAACCACACGGACCCATGGCTTGTCCCCCACCTGGACATGAAGAATCCCCGGCCAGCTGTGCTGACCGGGGATTCTTTAATCGAGTTGCGGGGGCAAGATTTGAACTTGCGACCTCTGGGTTATGAGCCCAGCGAGCTACCGAACTGCTCCACCCCGCGGCGATGAACAAAACTATACGTCCCCCAGCCACACCGTGCAAATCGACTAGGCGACTCAGAGAAAGTCCCCGCGTAGCTGGGGGCCGGGGCGGTCAGGTGCCGGGGGCGCCGTCGTGCTCGGCCGGGGCGACGGCGCGGGGCGGCCGGGCCCGAGTGCTGCCGCGGAACCAGCGCAGCACGAAGGCCCACAGACGCGGGCCGTCCTTGAGGAAGAAGAACAGCACGATCACCATCAGCACGGTCCCCGTGAGCACCTCCGCGGCCACCGATAGCCCGGTGATCGCGCTGTTGCGGGCCGTGGCGCTCTTGAGGTAGTCACCGACCTGGGAGAGGGCGTCGTTGACCGTGCCTGCATCGAGCGGAACCGGGAGCGGGCCGCCGTGCACGAGGTCCTGTAGTTGGCGCCACCCGGAGGCCGCGGCGGTCGTGAGATCGGGCAACGACCCACGGATGCCGAGCGCGACCCCGGTGACCACCCCGCCGAGCAGCAGCAGCAGCGACAGAAACACCACGGCGGCGGCCGGGGCACTGTGCCAGCCGTGGCGCTCCAGGGCGGAGACGAGGGGGCGCACCGCCGAGGCCAGGATGAGGGCGACCAGCACCGCGAGCACCACGACCTTCACCGCCAGGAGGACGTAGAACACCACCGCTGCCACGGCAATGAGCACGAGCAGCTGCACACCGCGGATCGCGGCCCGCCCCAGCGCGTCCGTCCACAGTTTCATGAAGGACGACTTGGCCGGGGCGGCGGGCTGGGACAGCTGGCGGTGCGGGGAGACCTCGTGGGAGCGGGAAGCGATGCTGTGCCGCCCGATCTGCTGGGAGGTAGTGGATCCGGGAGGAACGGGCATGATGACCACTTCCTGTGAGCGCAAGCCGCTCCGGTGCAATTCGCTCCGGTGTCACGATGATACTCCCGCTGACCTGGGTAAGCGCCTCCCCGTCACGTCAGAGACCCGGTGCCGGTCCCACTGCCCGCGCCACGGCATGCGACGGGGCGCCCATCCGGTGGGATGAGCGCCCCGTCGCGGGACCCGGCCAGGCCCGGTGGTGTCTTACCCGGTCGCGCCGTCCTGCTCCAGTGCCTCGTCAATGGCCTGCTGCAGACGCTCCTGGGCCTCACCGTACTCGGCCCAGTTGCCGTCGCGGCGGGCCTGATCGGCTTCCTGCATGGCCGTGTTCGCGTTGTCGAGGGCCTCCTGCAGGGACGACGAACGGGGCGCCGGAGCCGATCCCGAAGGCGACGGTGACGGGCTCGCGGAGGCACCGTCCTGCTCGTTACCGCTCGCACCGCCTTCCGCACTGTCGCCCTGCGCCTCACGCGCCTCGGCCTCGCTGACACCCGCGCCGTTCGCGGTGGTGGCGCCGGAGTCGCCGCCGAAGACCTCGTCAAGAGCTTCTTCCAGCGTCGGGGCGAAGCCCACGTTCTCACCGAAGCCCACGAGCACACGCCGAAGCGTGGGGTACGCGGCGTCGCCGGAGGACTGCACGTAGACCGGCTGCACGTAGAGCATGCCGCCACCGGCGGGCAGGGTCAGCAGGTTGCCGTTAATGACCTCGGAGGCGCCCTGTCGCAGCAAGTTCAGTTCCGTGGACACATCGGTGTCGGAGTTGAACACGTTCTGCGCCTGACCCGGTCCCGGCACCACGGACGAACGCGGCAGTTCGAGTAACCGCAACTTGCCGTAGTCCTCGGATTTCACGCCGTTCTCACCCGTTCCGGCGTCCGCGTTGGCGGAGAGGTAGCCGTACATCACGTTGCGGGTGTTGCCCGTTTCGTTCTGCTGCGGAATGAAGGACGTGGTCAGGGAGAAGTTGGCCTTGTCCTCACCCGGCATGCGCATAGACAGGTAGTACGGAGGCTGCGCCACGTCGCGGTCCTGCTGGGTGGGGTCGTTGGGAACGGACCACACGTCGTCGTTGGCGTAGAAGCTGTTCGCATTGGTCACGTGGTAGCGGTTGAGTAGCTCACGCTGCACCTTGAACATGTCCTCGGGGTAGCGCACGTGGGCCATGAGGTCCGCGGACATCTCCGAGTACGGCTTGATGGTCTCGGGGAACACCTTCTGCCAGGACTTCAGGATCGGGTCCTGGTCATCCCAGGCGTACAGGTCCACGGAACCGTCATAGGCGTTCACGGTGGCCTTGACCGAGTTGCGAATGTAGTTCACGCGCTCCGGGGGCAGCGTGGCCGCGGCGCCCTGGGCCGTCTGGGTGTCCTGCGTGGCATCCTGCAGCACGGACGGCGTGGAATACGGATAGGAAGTAGCCGTGGTGTATGCATCCACGATCCACACGACCTTGTCATCCACGATGGCCGGGTACGGGTTGCCGTCCACCGTCAGGTACGGAGCTACCTTTTCCACCCGCTCCCGCGGGTTGCGGTCGTACAGGATCTGCGACTCGTCCCGCACGGCATCCGAAAGCAGCATGTCCGTGGACTGGAACTTGATCGAGTAAGCCAGACGGTTGAACCAGTTACCCACGCCGGGCCCACCGTTACCGGCGAACGTGGTCTTGGCGTCGCCGGCGTCGTCGTCGTTGGTCTGGGGACGGTCGAGTTCGAGCGGCACGTCGTCCTCGGAACCGCCCACGATGGAGTACTGCGGCGAGTCTTCACCGAAGTAGATCCGCGGTTCGTAGCTGTCCGAGATCTCGCCGGTGGAGGGGATGCCGGACTGCATGAACTCGGGCTTACCGTCCGCCTGGACCTGGGAACCGTACGCTGCCACCACACCGTAACCGTGGGTGTAAACCACAGCCTGGTTGTACCAGCCGTCGATCTGGTCCGGGTTGAGCTCGCGGGTGGAGATCACGGTGTCCTGCACTTCACCGTCGATCTCGTAGCGGTCCACGTTCAACATGTCCGGGAACTGGTAGTACGGGCGGAACTGCTGGAGCTGCGCAAATGCGGAGGACACCACGTTGGGATCCAGCAAACGAATGTTCGAGGTGGTCTCGGTGTCCTCACGCAACGCGCCCTGCTCGGTCTGGGTCGTGGCGTCGTAGGGGGTGACCTCGGTGTTGTCCAGGCCGTAGGCCTGCCGGGTCATGTTGATGTTGCGCTGGATGTATTCGTTTTCCAGCGCCTGCTCGGTGGGGGTCACCTGGAAACGTTGAACGGCCCACGGGTACAGGCCACCGGCCACCACGGCCACCACCACCAGCATGGCCGCACCGATCAGCGGGAGCCGCCAGCGGCCGATGAAACCGGCCACGACAAAGAGAATGGCCACCAACAGCGCTGCGATGGCCAAAATGCCCTTGGTGGGGATGACGGCTTCCACGTCCGTGTAGAGCGCGCCGGTCCACTTACCCGAGTTCGAGGTCAGGGTGGAGTAGCGATCCAGCCAGAAGTTCACGGCCTGCAGTGCGAGGAACGCCGCCGCGATCGAACCCAACTGGACCCGAGCGGCTCGCGTGGAGTCGATGCCGCGCTCGTGCAGGCGAATACCGCCATAGACGTAATGCATGAGTAAACCGGCCACACCGGCCAACAACAGCGCGGTGACCAAAAAGCCCAGAAGCAGTCGCAGGAACGGCAGGGTGAACACGTAGAAGCTCAGGTCCAGGTTGAACTGCGGATCGGTCTGACCGAACGGTTCCTGGTTGAAGAACAAAGCAACGGTCTGCCACTGGGTGGCAATGGTGGATGCGGCGAACAGGCCGAAGATCACCGGGACGGCGATCATGACGATCCTGCGCACGGGGTCCAGCGCTTGCTGGTACTTGCGCATGGTGTCCGTGGTCTGGGCGGCGTTCTGTTTGGGCCGGGACCTGTAGGCGAGCCACAGGCTCAGGAACATCAGTCCGGCCACGACCAGCGCCGAGATGATGAACAGGCTGATCACCGTGATGTTCTGTGTGACGAACACGCGCAGGTATCCGAGCTGGTCGTACCAGAGGATGTTGGTGTAAACCTGCGTGAAGCCCACGAAGGCGGCGATCAGAACGACCACCGCAATCACCGTGGGGATCAGTGCTCCGCGTTTTTGGCGGCCTCCCGAGGAGGTTCTGGATGGACGGGGGGCAGCAGATCCGGCGGTCACTGATTACCTCTGAGCTTCCTGCGCTGATGAACATGATCTGTTATTAGGTCAAGGTCAAGACTATTCTGCGGGGTGGTCAGTGCACGTGCAATGACACTCCCCGGGGGTGTCATCTGGTACCGCAACTGGGGAGGGCGGAGATATTGCCCGCGGCCGCTTGTTCCACGGCATTGACGGCTTCGCCGAGGTTCTCCACCTCGATCACGTCCAGGCCGTCCGGGACGTGATCGGTGACCTCGTTGCAGTTTCCGCTCGGCGCCAGGAAATAGCGGGCACCGGCGTCCGCGGCGCCCTGAAGTTTTTGCCTGATCCCTCCGATGGGACCGACCTCGCCCTGCGGGGTAATGGTTCCGGTGCCGGCCACGTGTTCGGAGCCCACCATGGATCCGGGGGTCAGCTCCTCGATCACACCGAGCGCGAACATCATGCCCGCACTCGGCCCACCGACCTGGTCAAGTTCGAAATCGACCGTGAGCGGGAACTCGTACTCGGGAATCAAATACACGCCCAGTTGCCACCTGCCCGTGTCCTGGCTGCGCGTGAGGTCCACGTGACGGGTCACGGTCTCATCGCCCCGCTTGACGGTCAGGTCCACGCCTTGGTCCCCCGCCTCGTCCAGACCGTCACGCAGCTGGTCCAGTTCCGTGATGTCTTCGGCGTTCATGGCGACGAGGGTGTCCCCCGGTTCCAGGACACCGTCAGCGGGTGTGTCGGGAATACTCGCGTGCACCTGCAGGGTGGTCTTGAACGGCTTGTCCAGGTAGTCCAGGGCCGCGGCGACCGAATCCTCCTGGGAGGTCTGCATGGCAGCAGCATTGGAGTCGTCCACCTCTTGTCCCGTAAGAGTGGGGTCGTACACGGTGTCCTGGGGCAGCACGGTGTCCGAGGGGTTCAACCAACCCATGAGCACGTTGACCGCGTTGACGTGCCCGGACGGCCCGCCCTTGACGTACACCGTGGTCAAGTCCAGGTTGCCCTCGCTCGGGTACGTCTGCGCACCGTCGATACGCACCAGTTCCCGGTCCTCGAACTGTCCCACCGTATTGAAGGTGGGACCGGAGGATTCAATGACGAAGGGCGCGGGGATCACCACACCGGCGATCAACAGGGCCGCGGTGCCCATGAGGCTCACCGATTCCAGGGATCGCTTCTTGCGCGATCGCGACCACCGCGTGGTGCCATCAGTGCTGCGCACGCGCGCTCCTCTCACCGTTGTCAGGACCGTCATAGCGTACGTGCCTCCCCTGGGAACCGGCCCCGCCGCTCCCCGGCCGGCACGCGACGGCGACGACGACGCTCGGCCGGGTGCGCGGCGTCGTCGGCGTCGGCGTCGGCGGGGCACCCAGCGGGGGTGAGCGGCCGTTCCGTGAGCTGGCAGCGAATTGTGGGGCCGCCCCGGTGGTACTCCCAGGGCCCTGCCGATAGGCTTAATCGAATCCTTTTTCCCCACCCGATTGGCGGTACCCATGAGTTCGAACCCTCCTCGTGACGAGAACGGCGACAACCCGAAGGATCCGTTCCAGGAGATGTTCGAACGTCTGCTCGGATCCCAGGGAATGTCGGGCGAGAACATGCCCGGTGGTATGCCCGTGAACCCGCAGGCGATGTCCATGATGTTCCAACAGATCCAGTCCATGATGAGCTCCGGTGGAACCGATGAGCCCGTGAACTGGGAGCTGGCGCGCAACCACGCCCGTCAGGTCGCCTCGCAAAAGGGCGATCCGTCGGTGACCGGTAAGCAGAAGGGCGCCGTGGACGACGCCATGAAACTTGCCGAACTGTGGCTCACGCCCAACACGGCCTTCGCCGAACCCAGCACCCTGCCCGCGGCCTGGTCACGGGCGGAGTGGATCGAGGCCACCGCGCAAACGTGGAAGGAAATGACCACGCCGGTGGCGGCGTCGGTGTCCAACGCGATGACCGAGGCCATGACCAAGCAGCTGCCTCCCGAGCTCTCCCAGGCCATGGGCGGCGCGGACCTGTCGGGGATGCTGTCCGGCGCGGGTTCCATGTTGTTCGGCATGCAGCTGGGTCAGGCAGTGGGCGCGTTGTCCTGCGAGGTCGTGTCCTCCACGGACGTGGGCCTACCGCTGGCCAAGGACCGCTCGGCACTGGTTCCCTCCAACATTGCCGAATTCAGCGAGGGCCTGGAGCTGCCCGCAACCGATGTGATGCTGTACCTGGGCATCCGCGAGGCCGCTCACGTGCGGTTGTTCCACGGTGCTCCGTGGCTGCGCGATCACGTATTGGGCCTGATCACCTCGTTCGCCGCGGGCATTCACATCGACATGGACCGCATTGAGACCATTGCGCAGGACCTGGATCCCATGGACCCGTCCGGCATCCAGGACGCCCTGTCGTCCGGGGTGTTCAGCCCGCAGATGACCCCCGAGCAGGAAGCCACCCTGGCACGCCTGGAAACCGTCCTGGCGCTGATCGAGGGTTGGGTCACGCGCGTCACCGTGGCCTCGACCGGCAACATCCCTTCCGCCGCGGCGCTGACCGAGATGATGTCCCGACGCCGCGCCGAGGGCGGCCCCGCCGAACGCACCTTCGGCTCGCTCGTCGGTCTGGAATTACGCCCGCGCCGGATGCGCGAGGCCGCCGCGTTCTGGGAGCACGTGGAGGGCAAGCGCGGCATCCAGGAACGAGACGGGCTCTGGGAATCTGCGGAACTGCTGCCCAGCAACGAAGACCTCGATGATCCCGAGGGTTTCGAACAGCGCCGTGGCCTGTTGACCGCCAGCGATGACGAAATGGACGCCGCGCTGGCCAAGTTGCTCTCCGGTGGTTACGAGGACTCCGAGGGCGGTCCCGCGGCCGGGGCCGAGGGCGCCGAGTCCGATGCTCCCGCCGGTTCCGACTCCTCCGATCCGAACGGGCCGGGTGGTTCCGAGGGTTCCGCTGACTCCGATGAAGACTCGCCGGAGGAGCCCGGAGACACCCCCAAGGCCTAATCAGTGGCTGCCGACCCCTCCCGCGGGTTGGTATCCGCCCACGCGACGCCGTCCAGGAACTGGGCGGCGTCGCGTGCTTTGGGGTGCCTGCGGGCCAGCGACCAGAATCGGTCGTTGTGCTGGGCCTCCAGCAAGTGCACCAATTCGTGGAGCACCACGGTTTCCAACACCCAGTCCGGCACGGCGGCCAGTCGAGTGGAAATCCTGATCACACCGGTGCTGGGAGTTGCCGACCCCCAGCGGGTGTTCTGCCGCGAAGACCATTTCACCTGGGTGGGCTGTGCCTGGCCGTTCAGGTACGTGGCCGATAATTCCTGGGCCATGTGCCACAGGGCCTCATCCGTTCCGCGCCGCCGTGCGTTCTGCCGGGCCCGATCCCGTTTGGCCACGATCTTGGGCACCAGGGTGGTTTTCCACTGTTCCACCTCGCGGCGGGTGGCCGATTGCGGGACGGCCAGGATCACCGTGTCTCCGCTGAAGTGGGCGCTGACCGTTTTTTTCCGGCGAGCGCTGCGTTGCACGAGCACCTCGGGCGAGTCGGAGGGCGGCTGCGGCTCGGGGTGTCGTGGCTGCGCGCTGCGGGGCGGCTGGAACGGGGACATGGTCCGTAGTTCACCACCTGAGGGGTGGTGCTGACCAATCACGGCAGACCCGCTCGAGGTCGCATTTCTCGCCCGGGTGTGCCGTGCTCACGCGAATCCGCGGGCCGTCAGGGTGCACTCGAACTGTGGATGACGGATTTTGTGCTGCGCCTTCCTCGGCTTCTTGACAGCCTGGGACAACCAACCGATCCTCGACCAGCGGAGCAACTCATGGCGCCCACACCCGACACGTCAACGTCTTTTTCGGTGGATCAGCGGCCCTCCGCGTCCGCCTCCCGGCCTGATGAGGTGCATGTGCTGTTCGCGGGTTTGGATCCCGTTGCCGCAACCACCGCCCTGCTCATGGCGGATGCCGGAGTGTGCCTGATCAATGTCACGGATCCAACTCTCGTGACGGTCCACGATGCAGCGGTGGGGCCCTATCCCTCCGCGCTCGCGGGTTCACCGCGGGAATACGCGCTGCGCAAGCTGCTTCGCGCTCGGTGGCCGCGCTGCGTTCCCTTGAGCGCGCCCGAGCTGTTTTGCTCATCGGTCATCCCCACGGCCGTCATGCTGCGCAGTGCGTGTGTGGCGGGGCCGCTCCCCCAGGACCTTTCCGTACCGGTCTTGGCAACGACACCGGACGCTCACCTGCCCACGATCACGGTCGTCACGGACGGGTCCGTGTCCCTGACCTGGCCCCTGACCCCCTGGTACCGCCGACCATGTCGGGAATGTCTGGAGGTGGCCGTCCGTGACGCCCGCAGGCTGCTGCGCAATCAGCCACTCCGAGATCATGAAGCGGTAGCCACCCCGCACTCCCCCGCCATCACCACGTTGACACGCGTCATTACCGCGTCCCACCTCGCGGTCGAACTGTTGGGCCGGGCCTTGGAATCCGAGGTCACCCCCCGAGACGATGTGGCCGTGGAAGCTCCGGGACGGCTCACGGTCCGCCACGGACTCCACCGGACCGCCTTGACACCCCGCGGGGACTGCCTGTGCACCCTGGACGGTTGACGCAGGTGGATCACACGGAACTGCGGTCCACGATCGACGCCCCACTCCTGCGGGGGATGGGCGGCGCGGGTGCACCACGCACGAGGGACGTTATGACATCCACGATGTAGCGGGCGGTGATGTCCGTGTCCAGCGCCACCATGGTCAGGGGCGGCTGGGCAAGCGCTGCGGCCGGGGAATCGCCGACGCCCACAACGGCCAGGTCACTCGGCGCAGTCAACCCCAGCACTCGCATGCCCGACAGTACCGCCAGCGCTGCGGTGGAATCGTGGGCGCACACACCTGACGCCGCTGGATTCCGCCCCCGCCATGCTTGCAAGGACTCGGCGGCCCCGTGGGGATCAGCGGGAACGTGGAGCACGGCCGGCTCGGGCAGCTGCAGTGACGCGCACTCGCGCCGCAGAACCTCGTATCGCCACTGGGCGGCACCATGCATGTGATCCCCGCCGGTGACCGCGTACACCAGGTGCCGGTGGCCTGCTCGCGTGAGCCGTTCGACCTGCAGTCGAACAATCTCCTCCTCGCGAGGGCCCGTGATCCACCGACCCATGGCATCAGAGCCTGTCCAGGAGACCACGCCGAGCACGCCGTTGCGACGCATGAGCTCGGCGTCGTCATCCCGCAGGTCCCACGCCAGGACTGCGGCGGGCGTCACCGAGGACCATACCTGGGCCGCGGGTCTCCGCGTCCACGCGTGGATCACCATGGACAGACCGACGTGGGCGAACAAGACCGAGAGTCGCTCAATCATGTCCCCGATGTCCTCCGACAGAGCACGCGCCGGGGGAAGATACAGCAGCACCGAACTGGAATGCCCGCGGCTCAGGGACCGCGCCTCCGCCGACGGCGCGTACGACAATTGCTGTGCGGCGTCCAGGACCCTGCGGCGAGTGAGGGGCGAGATGGACTGGTGCGGGGTGTCATTGAGCACAAAGCTGACGGTGGTTCGAGACACCCCGGCCAACCGCGCGACGTCGGCACTCGTGGCTCGACGCGGTGGGTCGTTGCGTCCGTGCATGCCGCGGTATCCCCTTTCAATTCGATCTCCACATGCTAATCAACGCTCGGCGCCGCCAGGCCCGTCGCCCCGTAAATGTGACCTGTTACACTGTGACATCGATCTACTAACACGTGTTAGTAACCACCTTCTCCCCCCACCGAACGCGGCGAATCCGAACGATCAGGCCCCGTGTGGAGCGGTGACACCACCAGAGCGTCGAAAGGCACCATGGAAACGCACACTGTTGATGTGATTATTATCGGCGCCGGTATTTCGGGAATCGGGGCCGCACGGGAACTCGCGGGCACCGCCCACACGGTGGCCATTCTCGAGGCACGGGATGCTTTGGGTGGAACATGGGACCTGTTCCGCTACCCCGGAATCCGGTCGGATTCGGACATGGCTACTTTCGGGTACCGCAGCCGTCCGTGGACGGAGGATCGGAGTTTGGCCACCGGCGAGACCATTTTGACCTACGTCCGCACGGCCGCCGATGAGGCCGGGGTGACGCAGAACATCCGCTTCGGTCAACGGGCGCAACGCGCCGAGTGGTCCTCCGACGCATGCACGTGGACCGTCACCTACCAGAACGAGCACACGGGCGAGGTGTCCCAGATGACCGGGCGGTGGCTCTTCATGGCCACCGGGTACTACCGCTACGACCAGGGCTTCACCCCGGACTGGCCCAGCCTCGGAGACTTCCAGGGCCGGGTGGTTCACCCGCAGCTCTGGCCGGACAACCTAGAAGTGGCGGATCGGCGGGTGGTTGTGATCGGAAGCGGAGCCACGGCCGTGACACTCGTGCCCGCCCTGGCGGAGCTGGGCGCCCGCGTGAGCATGGTGCAACGATCCCCCTCGTACGTGGCCTCCGTGCCCGGCCGGGACGAGACCGGTATGACAGTGCGCAAGTGGCTGCCCCCTCGTGTGGCCGGGGAAGTCAACCGGTGGCGCAACATCATGCGGGGCATGATGATCTATGAATACAGCCGACGCCGCCCCCGGGCCATGAGGGAATTGCTGCACAAGGGTGTGGCCAGACATTTGGGCCCTACCTTCCCCGTGGCCGAACATTTCACCCCCGATTACGATCCCTGGGACCAGCGCTTGTGTGCGGCACCGGACGGAGACTTCTTCGAGGCCATCCGCTGCGGGCAGGCCGAGGTTGTGACCGACACCATCGAGCGGTTCACCCCCGACGGCATCATGTTGGGCACGGGGCGCCATCTGCCGGCGGACGTGATCGTGACGGCCACGGGACTGAATGTGCAGTTCTTCGGCACCATGGACCTCGTGGTGGACGGTGAAACGATAGATCCCGCTACCCGCGTGAGCTACCGAGGCATGATGCTCGACGGTGTACCCAACCTGGCCTTCTCCATCGGGTACACGAACTCGTCCTGGACCCTGCGCGTGGACCTGGTGACGAGGTACTTCCGCCGTGTCCTGGACCGTGCGAAGCGGCAGGGCGCTCGGATGGTCACACCTCGTTATTCCGGCTCCAGGTCTGAGCTGCGTCCCCTCCTTGACCTCGCTTCGGGCTACGTTCGACGCGGCGCCCATTTGATGCCCCGCCAAGGCCGCCGCGGCGCGTGGCTCGTCCGACAGAATTATCTCCGGGACTGTGTGTTGTTCCGCCCGGGCACCGAACTGGACAGCCAGCTCGACTACGCGATGACATCCGATGCCGCAGCGGAGGTGAACTCATGACCACCGATACGTGGAACGGTCTCCGGTACCGCGTCACCGGTCGGGGCAGACCAGTGCTCCTTATCCACGGCATTGGTCGTAGCCTCTCGGACTGGGACGACCAGCATGAGCGGCTGAGTGATTTTTATCAGGTGTGGAGCGTGGATCTCCCCGGATTCGGGGCTTCCCAACCACCACCCCACGGGATGCGGCTAGAGCATCTGGCCCACCTGATGGCAGATTTCATTCGCGGCATGGACATCGGCCCCGTCCATCTGGGTGGAAACAGTCTTGGGGGCGCAGTGGCAATGCAGTTGACGGCGGACCATCCCGGGCTCGTGTCCAGTCTGTTGCTGGCGAATTCGGCGGGCTTCGGCCGGGGGGTGAGCCCCGTTCTCCGGTTGGCAAGTATCCCCGGAGTGGGCGAACGACTACTGCGGCCCAGCCGCAAGGGGTCTCAACGGTCCGAACACGCCATGTATCACGACCCGCGTTTCGCCACGCCCGCCCGCGTGCAGCGTGGTTTCGACCTGGCACAGCGTCCGGGAGGCACAGAAGCCTTTCTCGACATGCTGCGTTCGCTCGGCTCCGTCGCCGGGGTCAAGAGTGGGTGGCGGCGAGCGCTCACGCCCCGTGTCCGTGCCACCGGTATCCCCACGTTCATCGTGTGGGGCGACAAAGACGCCGTCCTGCCCTTCCGGCATCTCAAGCGCGGGGCCCGGATGCTGCGCGCAGCCACTCACCGGTTCCCGAACACGGGTCACGGTCCGCAGATCGAACAAGCCGATGAATTCGCTCGCCTGGCCCGGAAGTTCTGGGACGGCGTCGATCAAGGAGACAGCATGTCCTTCAGCCCCGAGAGCAAGAAACCCCGGGGTCTCCAGCCCTTCCAGTTCGGTGTTGGAAGCGCGGTCATCACGGGCGCGGCCAGTGGCATTGGACGCGCAACCGCCATGAACCTTGCCGAGCGCGGCAATGATCTTGCGCTCGTGGACCGGGACAAGACCGGTCTCGATGCCGTCAAGGCGGAACTCACCCGCCAACACCCGGGCTTGGTCATCACTACCCACGAGGTGGACCTGGCGCAGCCCGTTGACTTCGATGGTCTGGCGGCGGCCGTGGCCGCGGAGCACCATCGGTTGAGTCTGCTGATCAATAACGCGGGCGTGGCCCTGAACGGAACAGTGGATGAGATCTCGATGGCGGACCTCGACTGGGTGCTTGCCATCAATCTGCGGGCACCCATAGCCATGACCAAGTCGTTCCTGCCCTACCTGCAACGGGAACACGGCGCACACATCGTCAACGTCTCCAGCTTGTACGGTCTGGTGGCACCGGCGGGGCAGAGCGCATACGCGGCCAGTAAGTTCGGCATCCGTGGCTTCACCCTGGCCCTGCAGTCCGAACTGATTCCTCGGGGCATCGGCGTGAGCGTGGTGCACCCCGGTGGGATCGCCACGAACATCGCCCGCAACTCGCGCACCGGCTCCCTCCTGGGCAACGAGGAAGCGCAACGTCGGCGTGCTCAGTTTGCGCGTTTCCTCACCATGCCCCCGGAGCGTGCCGCAGCGCAGATTGTGGACGCTGTGGCGCAACGGAGGGAACGTGTGGTCATCACACGGAAGGCGGTTCTGGTGGACGTGATCTCACGAGTGATGCCCGTCAATCATCGGCATTATCTGGCGCGTCAACTCCACAAGACCCGGTAATCGATCGCGGCCCCGGAGCTCGGCTGATCACGCCCCGGTCTTCGCGCTCATCCGACGCGGCGAGCCCGACGCTGGGCGGCGTTCGAGGACCCCGCGGGCAAGATCGCGTCCAGGAACCGTGAGCGTGATCGGGTCGGCCGGCCCCCAGGTGTCCGAGACAGGGACCATGACAGCACGAGGTGCTCGCGGGCGCGGGTGATGCCCACGTAGAACAGCCGGCGTTCTTCGTCCACGCCGTCCGCCGTCTCCGCGAAGGAGATGGGCATGAGCCCCTCGGACAGCCCCGCGAGAAACACCGCATCCCACTCCAGGCCCTTGGCGGAGTGCATCGAGGCCAGTGTCACGCCGTCCATCACCGGTGCCTCCTGAGCCTTGGCCCGCCGTTCCAACTCGTCCGAGAACTGCTGAAGGGTGAACTCCTCGTCCTCGTCCGAGGCACGATGGGCCATGGAGTCCGCCAGGGACACCAACGCGGACAGCGACTCCCACCGGGCACGAGTCGCACTGTCCGAGCGGGGCGCGCGGGCCGAATAACCCAGGGAACTGAGCATGTCCCTGACCTGCTGCGGGACCTGGACGGGAGCATCCCCCAGTGTTTTGGCCGCGGACCGGATCTGCACGAGTGACTGCCGGATCTCGGGGCGGTTGAAGAACCGTTCGGTGCCGCGCAGTTGAAAGCCGATGTTCACATCGGCGAGCGCGGCCTCGAAGGCCTGGGATTGCCCGTTGGTGCGGAACAGGACGGCGATCTCCCGGGCGGGAACGCCGTCGTCAATGAGGTCCTGGATGCGCGTGGCGACCCCGGCGGCCTCGGCCTCGTCGTCCGGGTATTCGTTCCAGGACGGCTCGGGACCGGCCGGGCGCTGGGAGATCAGCTGGAGCGGCGTGGCCCAGGTTCCGGGGGTGGACCCGGCAGCGGGTCGGCGCGCGGCGAGCAACTGGTTGGCCGTGTTGACCACCTGGGGAGTCGAGCGGTAGTCGCGGATCAATTCCACCACGCGCGCATTCGGATGACGGGACGGGAATTCGAGTAAGTGCCGGGAGGTCGCGCCGGTGAACGAGTAAATCGTCTGCGAGGCATCCCCCACCACGCAGAGGTCGTCCCGCTGCCCGAGCCACGCATCGAGCAACCGTTGCTGCAGCGGCGAAACATCCTGGTACTCATCCACCACGAACTGGCGGTACTGGGAGTGGACGGCGGCGGCGATCCGCTCGTCCTCCTCCAGGATGCCCACGGTGATGAGCAACACGTCCTCGAAGTCGATCAGGTGGCGATCCGCCTTGAGATCCTCGTAGGACTGGTAGAGCCGCTGCATGGTGCGTACGTCGTAACCCATGGGCATGCTGCGCTTCTCGGCCGCGGCGGCGTAGGTGTCCGGGGTGAGCATGGAGACCTTGGCCCACTCCACCTCTCCCGCAACGTCGCGCACGGTGGCCCGGTCGGTGGTCAGGCGCATGGCCTGGGCCGCTTCGGTCAACAACCGGGCCTTGTGATTGACCAGACCGGGCGGGGGCCCGCCCACGG
>NZ_JAUNPE010000296.1 GCF_030536815.1 Kocuria sp. | reverse complement strand
CGCGCACTACGGCCAGGCCCTTGATGAGGTCGCGCAGTCGCTCGCGAGCGGTGTCAAGATCCACGGGAGAGAAATTGGTGCTCATGGCGTCCAGCTTACGTGTCTGTGAGGGATTGGAAACGACCAAGGGCGATGCCGCTCGTCACCCTAGGCGGCCACCGGATTCGGTGAGGTAGCACTGCCCGCACAGCGATTCGTAGGTGACCTCGACGCCGTCGATGGCCACTTGGTCGCCCTCGAACACGAACTGCTCCCCCACCTTGCGGGTGTTGAACACCGCCTTGCGGCCGCAGCGGCAAATGGTCTTGAGCTCCTCCAGGGAATGAGCGAGCTCCATGAGGCGCGCCGAACCCGGGAAGGCCTGGGTGCGGAAGTCGGTGCGAATGCCGTAGGCCATCACCGGAACGTTGTGGAGCACGGCAATGCGCAGCAGGTCATCAACCTGGTCGGGATCGAGGAATTGCGCCTCGTCGATCAGCAGGCACGCGACGGGCTGGGCATCCACATGTTCGAGGAGTGCGTCGGGATCGTCGCCGGTTGCGTAGCGCTGGAAGAGCTCGAGCACGCTCGCACCGTGGGGGATCAGGAAGTCCACCGTGCGCGTGACACCTAAGCGGGACAGGATCTGATCCTCGCCCTTGGTGTCCACCTGGGGTTTGGCGAGCAGCACCCGCTGACCGCGTTCTTCGTAGTTGTAGGCCGCCTGCAGCAGACCCGTGGATTTTCCGGAGTTCATCGCGCCGTAGCGGAAGTAGAGCTTGGCCACGGTGGGACAGTCTATCGACAGTCGGGGCCGTCAAAACTCGGTCACCAAACCGTCCACCCGTGCCCGGTGCAGTACGTTAAGGTCACTGATGACCGCGAGGGTCCGGTGAACGGGCCCGCGGTTCGCGCCGGACAGCCAAGCAAGGACGTCATGACTCTTCCCACCTCACCCGAGTCCAGCCAGTCCGTCACGGAGCAGTTCCGTGCGGCGAGGGATCAGTTGCTGCGGTTGCGCACGGATCTTGACGCCGCGCACCGCGAGTTCGAGTGGCCCCGGTTCACGCACTTCAATTTTGCCCTCGACTGGTTCGACGCCCTCGGCCACGGCGAGGAAGCCGACCGCGAGGCCCTCGTGATCGTCGAGGAGGACGGCACCGAAACCCGCCGCACCTACCGCGACCTCTCCGCACGGTCCTCCCAGCTGGCCACGTGGTTGCGCGAGCAGGGTGTGCAGCGCGGTGACCGTGTACTCCTGATGCTGGGTAACCAGGTGGAACTGTGGGAAACCATGCTCGCGTGCACCAAGCTGGGCGCGCCCATGATCCCCACGACCGTCATGCTCGGCCCCGCTGACCTGCGTGATCGCGTGGAACGAGGCAACGTCACCTGGGTGGTCAGCTCCCACACCAACGCCCAGAAATTCGCCGAGGTCGCCGGGGACTTCACGATCATCGAGGTCGATGACCAGCCCGATCACCGCACGCCCGTTCCACCCTCGGTGCTGCCGAGCAATCCGGCCGCCCCGCCCTCTTCGCAGGCAGACACCACCCCGGCCGACGACGCCGCCGCTTCGCGCCCCGGGCGCTCCTCGAGCGTGGGTGAGCACCCGGTGATCCATTTCGCGGACTCGTATTCCGGCCCGGGTACCTTCGAGGTGCTGGAGCCCTCCCCCGCCGATGACCCCCTGCTGCTGTATTTCACCTCCGGCACCACATCCCTGCCCAAACTCGTGGAGCACACGAACATCACCTACCCCGTGGGTCATCTGTCCACCATGTACTGGATCGGCCTGGAACCCGGGGACGTGCACCTGAATGTGGCTTCCCCGGGGTGGGGCAAGCACGCGTGGTCGAACTTCTTCGCCCCATTCATTGCGGGTGCCACGGTGTTCCTCTACAACTACTCGCGCTTCGGCGCGGTTGCCCTGATGGACCAGATGG
>NZ_JAUNPE010000135.1 GCF_030536815.1 Kocuria sp. | reverse complement strand
TTGAACACGTACCCCCACGACTGTCCCTTGAGATCAGTGGGAGAGTCGGGCTTGGCATCGTGGTCCGGATCTGGGGCCGCGTGGTCGCGGCGCTGCGTGGCTTCAAGCTTTTGCTCGCTCATCGCGTAGTCCTCTCTAAGAAATGTGTCGCTGGTGCTGATGACAGTTCTTAGACAGTCTACTGAGCTGTGGGCGCTGGATCATGCACCCCGCAGCTCACCGCGGCACTCGGTCCCCTTCCGAGCCCAGCGGGCCTATCGGTGTAAAGACAATGAGTACTGGTGGACGCGTTCGCTCAACCGCATCAGCACTCGGACTTCATCCGGATCGAGCGCTGTGCTGATGAGTTCGGCAACCATTTGGTCATGACCCACAGAAATGGCCTCGTACAATTCCGAACCACTACTGGTCAGCGCGACACGCACACCCCGTAGGTCCTGCGCATCCTGGCGCCGGGTGACCAAGCCCTTCAACTCGAGACGTTCCAACATTCTGGAGAGACTCGACTGGGTCAGCAGTACATGACTGTTGAGGTCACGCAATCTCAAACCACTGCGATCAGCTGTGGACAAAGTTGCCAGCACCTCGAATTCTCGGCGCGACAAACCATGTAAGTTCACGTTGCGTTGTAGTACGCGGGTCACGGAGACGTGGCAACGGCCTACGGCCTCCCACGCTTCGATACTCCCTCTTGATGGCATAATTCCCCCTTTGAACGCTCACCCCCTATGAGCGTTCTTTCCATGCTACGAAACCGCAGCCAAAGCTCCGGTGTCGCCAGTGTCCACATTTCTGACACCTGTGGGTAACCCTGTCCCCGGAAGAGTGCACATCGCGATACCGGGTGCGAATTGTGGAAACAACACGGGAGCATTTGTACGACATGTACAAATGCTCCCGTGGAAACGCAGCCCCGGCTCGGGCCGCGGGTGACTCAGCAGGTCAGCGGATACCCAGCACCTCGGAAGTGTGGCCAATGATCTCGTCCGCGAGTTGCGGGTTGTCGTTGAGTTTTTCACCGTAGGCCGGAATGAGTTCCTTCAACCGTGGCTCCCACTCCGACATTTTGGCCGGGAAGCAACGGGACAACATGTTCAACATGATGGGTACCGCGGTGGAAGCACCAGGGGACGCGCCCAGCAACGCGCCGATGGATCCGTCCGCGCTGGTCACCAGCTCTGTGCCGAACTGCAGCACGCCACCCTTTTGGGGATCTTTCTTCATGACCTGGACGCGCTGGCCGGCCTCGATGAGATCCCACTGGCCGGCCTCGGCGGTGGGGTAGTACTCGTGCAAGGCGTCCATGCGCTGGGAGCGGGTCTTGGTCAATTCGCTCAGGAGGTACTTGACCAGGTCGAGATTGGCCAGTCCCGCGCGAGTCATGGGGTAGAGGTTGTGCGCACGCACCGACTTGGGCAGGTCCAGGAAAGAACCGTGCTTTAAGAAGTTGGGTTTGAATCCGCCATAGGGACCGAACATCACGGCCTTTTGGCCATTGACGTAACGGGTGTCCAGGTGCGGCACGGACATGGGCGGTGCTCCCACGGAGGCCTGCCCGTACACCTTGGCGTTGTGCTGAGAGGTGACGGCGGGATCGGTGTTACGCAGGAACAGCCCGGACACCGGGAAACCTCCAAACCCCTTGGCTTCCTTGATACCGGAGCGCTGCAGCAGGTGCAGGGCGCCACCACCGGCGCCGAGGAACACGAACTTGGCGTGGATGCTCCGGTTGTTGTCGCTGTTGAGGAGATCCTCGACCTTGACCAGCCAGGAACCGTCGGACTGCCGGTTCAGGGTCGTGACCTGCTGGCCGTACCGGACCGTGGCACCCTGGCCCGCGACGTAGTCGATCAGCTGATTGGTCAGCGCACCGAAGTCCACGTCTGTGCCTTCGGGGGCGAAGGTCGCAGCCACACGACCGGCACCACGACCGTGCATGGTCAACGGGGCCCAATCGGCGATCTTGTCGCGGTCCACCGAGAATTCCATGCGTTCGAAGAGCTTGTTCTGCTTGAACGAGTCGTAGCGGGTGCGCAGGTAGTCGGCGTGGTCCTCGCCGAACACCATGGAGATGTGGGGGACCGGGTTGATGAAGCCGGAGGGCTCCTTGAGCACTCCGTTCTCCACCAACGTGGACCACAGCTGGCGGGTCACGTGGAACTGCTCGTTGATGTTGAGTGCCTTCTGTGCGCTCACGGAACCGTCCGCGGCCTGGGGCGCGTAGTTGAGTTCACACAGGGCGGCGTGACCGGTGCCGGCGTTGTTCCAGGCGTTGGAACTTTCCAACCCTGCGCGGTCCAGACGCTCCAGGATGGTCATGTCCCAGTGGGGCTGAAGATCCTTGAGGATGGTTGCAAGCGTGGCACTCATGATGCCTGCGCCAACCAGAAGAACGTCGGTGGATTCTGTGGGCTGAGTTGAAGTCAAGGTGTCTCCCGGAATGCTTTGCGGGCGCGTCGGTGCGCCGCGTGAGGTTCACATCAAGACTATCTCCAGCCCGCGACGATCACCGAATGGAAATCAGTGCGAGATGCCGATTCGTCAGCCGCTACGCAGGGTCAGGTCGTTGAACAGTTCGTGTCCGGTCGAGGTCAGGGGAAAGGTCTCGACCCTGCTGTTGACGGCCACGGCCGATACGGGGTGCGCAAGCGGAATGGCCGGCAGCATTCTGGAGATCCGATTGTTCAACGCCCGGTAGGTGTTGGCCCGGGCGGCGTCGTCGGACATCGCGGCCGCGCGATTGACGGCCGTGAACAGGCCCGTGTTCCGAATCCCGAACTCGGCGTTGGGGGAGCCCATCAACGGGCCCAGGAAATTGTCCGGATCTCGGAACCCGCCACTCCATCCCATCAGGCTGAGGGCATGACGTGACTCCGGATCCGTAACTTTCTGCACATAGTCGTCATCCCATTCCAGGGCTACCGGGTCCAGATTAAATCCCACCCGCGTGAGCTGCTCGGACATCATGGCGAAGACCTGCTCGGGTTTCTGCAGGTACAGCCGGGAGGTGTTGCGCGGATAATAAAAGCTCAGCCGTTCGCCGTCGTAGTCCGAGTCGGCGAGCAGGTCTCGGGCGCGTTGCGGGTTGAATCCTGGGACCTGTAGGTCATCACCATCCACGTTGAATCGCGCCGGGATGAACTGATTGGCCACGTTGGTGCCGTTGGGGAACAGCTCCCGGGCAATGGCACCTCGATCAATGGCCGCAGCGATTGCGCGGCGAATCGTCACGTCCTGCAGCAGGGGGAGACGCTGGTTGATCCCCACGTAGGACACGGAATACGGGTCGCGGAACAGCACCTGGGTGCCGCTGCGGGCCAGGGGGGCGAAATCGTCCAGGCCGACCTGGTCATAGGCATCCACTTGGCCGGATACGAGTGCGGCGTACCGGACTTTGGAGTCCGGGACACTGCGGAACTCCACGCTGCCTAGGTGGCCCAGGTCCGCCCAGTAATCGGGATTGACGCTCAGTCGGACCGCCGTGGCATCGGCGGAGTCGAAGCGGAACGGACCGGTGCCCACGGGATGGCTGCCCGAGGTGTCGGCGGCGATGCTGTCGGGTGAGGCAAGACCGAACGATGGCTGGGTCAGCGCGTGGAGCAGGGGGTGGTACGGGTGGCGCAGCACGATCTTGACCGTGCGCTCATCGACCACCTCGCAACCGCCGTAGCTGGACGGTGTGGATGGATCCGTGTTGCCGTGTCGGAACACCGTGGCAAAGGACGTCCTGGGCGCCCAGGGCTCATCCGACTCGGCCTGCTTCCGCCACTTGTCGAAGTTCGCGCACACGGCCTCGGCGTTCAGGGCGGCGCCGTCGTGGAACGAGATCCCGCGCCGGAGGGTGAAGGTTACGGAACGGTTGTCGGCCTCGAGCTCCCAGGATTCCGACAGACCCGGGAGAGGCTCCCCGGTCGAGGGGTCTGCTCTGACCAGACCCTCGAGGACTTGAGCGGCGATCCGAGAAGTTTCCACCGAATTACTGATGGACGGATCCAGTGTGGCGGGAGAAGCTGCCTGGGCAAAGACGAACGAGGCGTCGGGCAGGGCCGGGGAGTCCTGAGACCGTGGCGTGGTGGCACCGCAACCGGTGAGCACTACTCCCAGCCCGGCCGCGGCCAGGAACCCGCGACGCCCGAACTGGAATTCCGAGGTGCTCAACGAGGCTGATCCTTTCACCGACCGACAGCTGTTGATGGAGCTAACCGGGTTGGTGCGCAAGACGGGAATCGAACCCGCACGCCGTGAGGCACAGGAACCTAAATCCTGCGTGTCTACCAGTTCCACCACTCGCGCAGCTCGCACGGGCCTACCCGGCGAACGAGAACCATGGTAACCGCACAATCGTGGCCGAACGTGTCGGGTGCCCGCATCGCAGTGCCCGGCCCGGGTGCTCCGGTCCCGCCGTTCAGTCCAGGTGCAGGTCCCGGCGCAACTTGGCCACGTGGCCCTTGGCGCGCACGTTGTACTGCGCCAGTTCCACGACACCCTGGGCATCCACGACCACGGTGGAGCGGATGAGGCCCTCGTACGTCTTGCCGTAGTTCTTCTTCTCGCCCCAGGCGCCGTAGGCTTCGGCTACGGAATGGTCCTGGTCCGAGAGCAGCGGAAACGTCAGTTCCTGCTTGTCCGTGAAGCGCGCCAGGGCAGTCGGGGCGTCCGGGGAGATTCCCAGCACCGCAAACCCATCTGCAGTAAACCGCGCGAGGTTGTCACGAAAATCACACGCTTGCGTGGTGCAGCCGGGAGTGGCTGCCTTGGGGTAGAAATACACGATCACGCGCCGGCCGCGGTAGTCCCCGAGGGAGACGTCGTCTCCGTTCGCATCCTGGAGGGTGAACGCGGGGGCGGTGTCTCCGGCAGTTAACGTGGTTGTCACAGGGGGCTTCCTTCCGGTTGGGTAACAGTGCTCGCGCATCTCGACCGGCCGCTCGAGGGCATGAGCTCGCTCCAGGCCAGAAGTTACAGAATGGCTGACGCGCAGGACATGTGGTGGATAAGGTACCTTACGTCACGAATTTGCTTTATCAGTACCCTGACCATAATCTGCCGATTGGCCATTGGCGGGTATACTGGGGGGTATGTCTCATCGAAACCAGTGGCCCCCAAATCGCCTGCTGTCAACTGCGGCGCGCCTAGTGGAACATGCGTGGAACGAGAGCCTCGCATCCCTGGGAATCACCCATGCCGGTGTGATGGCCCTGGACGTCCTGCAGGCCGAGGGTAGTATGACCCAGGCGCAGCTTGCACACAAGGTTCGGGTTCAGGCTCAGACCATGGGCAAGACTTTGCATCGACTTGAGGTTCACGGGCATATCACCCGATCCAAGGATGTTCGTGATCGCCGTTCACACGTCGTGTCCATCTCTCCGGAGGGGGAGAAGGTCCTGGACACGGCATCCAAGTTGGAAAACGATTTGTTGGGTGAAGGCACCCTCATGGATGAGAATCTTCGGCGTTCATTGGCGGAGATCATTTCCACTCTGGGTGGAGCCCGATGGAAATTGGAAGTTACCGATGACGGTGTGGTGCGGGAGGATGCGGAGAACCCCGCCAGCGCAGCACAGTAATCCCGCGAACCGGCCTGGACTACGCCACCTCGGTAGAGGTTGCGCAGTTTCCTGGTCGTACATTTCATTGAGCCGTGAAATCGGGCAATAAAAAAGTTCGACCGCATTGCCAGCAATGCGGTCGAACTTGTGGGGTGCGCCCCCTGGGACTCGAACCCAGAACCCATTGATTAAGAGTCAATTGCTCTGCCAATTGAGCTAGGGGCGCTGGCGTTACCGGGAAAAATTTAGCACATCATCCGTGTCGTTTGACAACGGCTCCATGCGGGGTTTCCCCTGCGCAACGAGAGATAACTGTAGCACCGCCTGCGGATCTGTCCAATTCGGC
>NZ_JAUNPE010000134.1 GCF_030536815.1 Kocuria sp. | reverse complement strand
GCGCTGCGCAAGGTCGAGGAATACTACGACGTGATCCTCATCGACTGCCAGCCGTCCCTGGGGCTGCTGACCGTCAACGCATTGACCGCCTCGCACGGGGTGATCATCCCGCTGATTTGCGAATTCTTTGCGCTGCGTGCCGTGGCCCTGCTGGTGGACTCCATTGAGAAGGTTCAGGATCGCTTGAACCCCAAGCTGCAGATCGACGGCGTCCTGGCCACGATGTTCGACTCGCGCACCTTGCACTCGCGCGAGGTCATTGCGCGCATCGTGGATGCCTTCGGGGACAAGGTCTTCGACACGGTCATCAAACGAACCGTGAAGTTCCCGGACGCGACCGTTGCCGCCGAGCCGATCCTCAACTTCGCCACGAACCACCCGGGTGCCGAGGCCTACCGTCAGCTCGCACGCGAGTTGATCAGCCGCGGCGGTGCGCCGTGATCTCCGCAGCCCGCCCCGCTCCGGGCCCGACGTCGCACGGGGCCACCTCACGAGCATGAGCGTTGTCGCCGAGCGTCCCGCGGACTCGGACCCCGGTTTCACGGTGGCCCTGGAAAACTTCCAGGGCCCCTTCGACGTGTTGCTCTCCCTGATCGCCAAGCACGAAATGGACATCACCCACGTGGCGCTGTCCGTGGTCACGGACGAGTTCATCCGCTACGTGAAGGCATTGCAGGAAGAGGGCTCGGTCAAGGCCCTGGACGAGGCCAGCGAGTTCCTGGTGGTCGCGGCGACCCTGCTCGACCTCAAGGCCGCGCGCCTGTTGCCGCGCGGGGAGGTGGAGGACGACTACGACGTCGAACTTCTCGAAGCCCGCGACCTCCTGTTCGCGCGATTGCTGCAATACAAGGCGTTCAAGGAAGTGGCCGGGCAACTCAACCGGCGCCTGGCCGCGGAGTCGGTGCGGATCCCGCGGCAGGTGGACCTGGACCCCGCGGTGACCGCTGCCCTGCCGCCGCTGACGTGGACGCTCACACCCGACCAGTTCGCCCAGCTCGCCGTTGCCGCGCTGGACCCGGAACGGCACGTTCCCGACGATGTCAACGTGGAGCACCTGCACGGTGCCGCGGTGCGCGTGGCGGACGAGGCCGAGACCCTGGCCGGCATCCTCAGAGACGGTGAGGACCACAGTTTTGCCGCGCTCATCGCGGATGCGGAATCCACCCTGGTGATCGTGGTGCGGTTCCTGGCGCTCCTGGAAATGTTCCGTGATCGTGTGGTGCGGATCCGTCAGGACGAGGTGCTCGGGCCGCTGCTCGTGCGCTGGGTCGGTCCGGACGACTGGTCCTCGGAAGGACTCAACAGCGAGTACACGGGTGCGCAGACGGCGCTCGAGGACCCCGCACCGAGCGAGAACGGCCCCGGGGAACAGCCCCCGGCAACGGCGGCGCCAAAAACCTGAAACAATGAGACACGTCATGGATCGGTGTGAACCGTACCGAAGGAGATGATGTCAGCGTGGTAGACGAACCACACGCGCAACCCCCGACCGATATCCACGCGGCCCTCGAGGCCGTCCTCATGGTGGCCGCAGCGCCCGTCCGGGAAGAAGAACTCGCGCGCTCCCTCAACGTGCCCGTGCACGCGGCGCGCAGCGGCCTGGAATACCTGAAAGCCGAATACGACGGCGTGATCGGTCCCACCCCCGCGGCCCCACCGGAATCACCGCACCTCGGATATGATGGAGGGTCGGCCCCCAGAATGCGCGGTTTCGAACTGCGCCACGTGGCCGGCGGCTGGCGCATTTACTCACGCAGTGAGTACGCCCAGCTCGTGACCGACTTCGTGGTGGAAGGCAGCAGCTCGCGCCTGTCGCAAGCAGCCCTGGAAACCTTGGCCGTGGTGGCCTACCTACAACCCGTGTCCCGCTCCCGGATCTCAGCGATCCGCGGTGTCAACGTGGACGGCGTGGTGCGCACCCTGGTGCAGCGGGGCCTGCTCACGGCACACGAACGTGAGGAATCCACGGGTTCCGTGCTCTACTCCACCACCCCCTTGTTCTTGGAAAAGCTGGGACTCGGTTCACTGGATGAACTGCCAGACATTGCCCCACTGCTTCCCGGAACCGACCAACTTGAAGACTTAGAGGACTGATCTCAGCATGGCTCAATCACGTAACAACTCCTCCCGCGGCGGAGCACCCCGCGGCGGCGGCAAGCCCGGCGGCGGCGCTCGCGGTCCGCAGGGTCGCGGCAAGGGATCCAAGGCCGGCCCCAAGGGCGGTTTCAGGTCCGGGCCGAAAACCGGGCCGCAAACCGGACCCAAGTCCGGACCGGGTAGGCCCAAGGCCTCGGCGGGGCAGAAGGGCCCGCAGAAGCCCCGCGCCTTCGGTGGTGTGGACAAGTACGAGCGCCGCGCCTCGGCGATCAAGGAGCACGGCCCGCACCGGCGGCGTCGTCCCAAGAACCCGCCTGTGGACCGTCTGGAAGCCCACGACGAGAACGGCGTGCGCCTGCAGAAGCTCATGGCCCAGGCCGGTGTGGCCTCGCGCCGCGTGTGCGAGGAAATGATCCTGGACGGCCGCGTGGAGGTGGACGGCCAGATCGTCAACGAGCTGGGCGTGCGCGTGGATCCCGCGCTGCAAAGTGTTCACGTGGACGGCATGCGGATCCAGACCGACGAGAAGCTCGTCTACTACGCGTTCAACAAGCCGGCCGGCGTGGTCTCCACCATGGAGGATCCGGACGGCCGCCGCTGCGTGAGTGACTTCCTGGATATCCGCAAGCACGAGCGCGTGTTCCACGTGGGCCGTCTGGACGTGGAGACCGAGGGTCTGCTGCTGCTCACCAACGACGGCGAACTCACCAACCGCCTGACCCACCCCTCCTACGAGGTGCCCAAGACCTATTTGGCGCAGGTGCACGGACCCGTGGAGAGGGGCGTGGGCAAGCAGATGCGCGAAGGCATCAAGCTCGAGGACGGCATCGCCAAGGTGGATTCGTTCAAGCTCGTGGACTCCAAACCCGGCCACGTGCTGATCGAGGTCGTGCTGCACACCGGCCGTAACCGCATTGTCCGCCGCATGTTCGATGCCGTGGGTCACCCGGTGGAGCGGCTCGCTCGCACCCAGGTGGGCCCGATCGCCATTGGTGATCAGCGCCAGGGCGTGGTGCGCAAACTGTCCCACACCGAGGTGGGCACCCTGCTCGCATCGGTGGGGATGTAACGGTGGTTCCCGCTATCGCCTCCACCTCCGGACCGGTCCTGGTGATCGGTGCGGGGCTTCTGGGTGCGAGCATCGGGCTGGGACTGCAGCACCTGGGCGTGCGCGTCTACGTGCGCGACTCCTCGCCCACCACGGAGGCCGTGGCCCAGGACATCGGCGCCGGCCAGTCCGTGCGCGCCGTTCACGCGGCGGGTCAGACACTGGCCGATCCCGCGTTGGTGGTCGTGGCCGCGCCGCCGGACGTGGTCTCCGAACTCGTGGTCGAGGCGCTGTCGGATTTCCCGAACGCCGTGGTCATCGACATTGCCTCGGTCAAGTCCGCGATTCTCGACGACGTCGCCGCGGCCGGGGCGGATCTGTCCCGCTACGTGGGCACACATCCCATGGCCGGACGCGAGAAGTCCGGTCCCGTGGCGGCCCGCGGTGAGCTGTTCACCTCCATGCCGTGGGTGATCTGCCCTACCGAGACGACCAGCGCTCGGGCCCTCACCACGGCCAAGAACCTGGCCGTGGACCTGGGTGCAACCGTGACCGTGCTGGACGCGGCCGAACACGACGAGACCGTGGCATTGATTTCCCACCTGCCGCAGGTGATGTCCTCGCTGCTGGCCTCCCGGTTGCAGGACACCCCGCTGCATCACCTGTCCCTGTCGGGTCAGGGCCTGCGGGACACCACCCGCATTGCGGGTTCCGATCCGGCCCTGTGGGTGCAGATCCTCTCGGCCAACGCCCGGCCCATTGTGGAATCCCTCTACGAGGTGCGCACCGACCTGGACCGCTTGATCGCCACGCTGGAGAACCCCACGGCCGGCGGTGCTCGCCTGGACATTGCCCAGCTCATGGCCGAGGGCAACTCGGGTCAGGCCCGAATCCCGGGTAAGCACGGTGGTGCTCCCAAGGCCTTCGCCACGCTCACCGTGGCCGTGGACGACACCCCGGGCACCATTGCTCGGTTGCTCACTGAAATCGGGGAGGCCGGGATCAACCTGGAAGACATGCGGCTCGAGCACTCCCCGGGACAACCGGTGGGGCTGGCCGTGGTCTCGGTGGATCCCAATCGCCGCGATGAACTCGTGGACGCGTTGAACGAACGCAACTGGAAGGTGGTGCAGTAATGGACGCACGCGATGAGAACGCCCGATTGGTGGTCGCCATTGACGGGCCTTCCGGTTCCGGAAAGTCCTCCGTGTCCAAGGAAGTGGCTCGCCGTTTCAACCTGGCCTACCTGGACACCGGTGCCATGTACCGCGCCGTGACCTGGTGGTGCCTGCACACGAACGTGGACCTGACCGATGCGGATGCCATTGTCCAGGCCACCCGCACCGTTCCCCTGGACATGGGCACCGACCCCAACGGTGAGCGCATCACCGTGGCCGGCCAGGACGTCCGTTCTGCAATCCGCGGGGATGAGGTGACCGACAACGTCTCCGCAATTGCCACGACCGTTCCCGCCCGTGAGGTGCTGGTGGCCCTGCAGCGCCAGATCATTGCCGATTCCGGTGAGCGCATGGTGGCCGAGGGCCGTGACATCACCACCGTGGTGGCCCCGGATGCCACCGTGCGGATCCTGTTGACCGCCTCGGAGGAAGCGCGCATGGCGCGCCGGGGCAAGCAACTGGGCGAGGCGGCGTCGTCGAACCTGAAAGACCAAGTGGTGGGCCGTGACGCCAAGGACTCCACCGTGGTGAACTTCACCGAAGCGCAGGACGGGGTGCACCTGCTGGACTCGTCCGAGCTGAGCATGGAGCAGACCGTGCAGGGCGTGATCGATCTGGTGATCCGCACCACCCAAACCATGACCGAACGGGCCGCCGGCCCCGATCAATCCCCGGGCGCCCCCGCCTGGAGTAAGTGAGGTAGCCATGACCGGTTCCGAAGAGAACAAGGTTGACCCGTACGAGCAGTCCGTGCTCGGCGGGGGCCAGGACGATATTTCCGAGCGGCTGGCCGCAATCGACGACGACGAGGCCGAGCGCCGCGCCGAGGCCCTGCGCGCGGGGCTGTCTGACTACGAGTTGGACGAGGAAGACGCCGCGCTGCTGGACGAGTGGGGCGGCTTTGACGAGGACCGCGAAACGCGTCTGCCGGATCCCGTGGTGGCCGTGGTCGGTCGACCCAACGTGGGTAAGTCCACGCTGGTCAACCGCGTGATCGGCCGCCGCGAAGCCGTGGTGGAGGACACCCCGGGCGTGACCCGTGACCGCGTGTCCTACAAGGCCGAGTGGTCCGGCAAGAACTTCACCCTGGTGGACACCGGCGGCTGGGAGCACGACGCCAAGGGCATTCACGCCCGTGTGGCCGAGCAGGCCGAGGTGGCCGTGCTGAACGCGGACGCCGTGCTGCTGGTCCTGGACGTGACCGTGGGCGTGACCGCGACCGACGAGGCCGTGGTGTCCATGCTGCGCCGCATTAAGAAGCCCATCATCCTGGTGGCCAACAAGGCCGATTCACCACAGCTGCAGATCGAGGCGTCCAACCTGTGGGCGCTGGGCATGGGGGAGCCGTTCCCGGTGTCTTCGCTGCACGGCATGGGCACCGGTGACGCGCTGGACGCCCTCATCAAGGCCCTGCCGGAATATTCCGAGGTGGCCGAGCCCGAGGTCGAGGGCGGACCCCGCCGCGTGGCCCTGCTGGGCCGCCCGAACGTGGGCAAGTCCTCGCTGCTGAACAAGATGGCCGGCTCCGAACGCGTGGTCGTGGATGAAATGGCCGGGACCACCCGTGATCCCGTGGATGAGATCGTGATGCTGGGGGAGGAGCCCTGGCG
>NZ_JAUNPE010000007.1 GCF_030536815.1 Kocuria sp. | reverse complement strand
CGAAGTTGTACTGGAGCAACTGGGGATCCCAATAAACACTGGTGGGGTACACGGCACCTTTACCGTTTGTTGCGGGGCTCACACGACCATTAGATCATTGACCACGCCTCACTGGGCCGTGGTTCGCACTGTGACGGTGGATTTAGGGCAATAATGTGCTGACTGCTCGTGCGCGGGCCCACTATCAGTACATCGGAATGCGACGTTGGAGGAGGTGCGGTGAGCGAGTTGGAAGAGGCCGATCCGGCCCCGGAACACCCCCCGTCCAATCGTGACCCGTTCCCCACGCGGATGGCACTCGGGGTACGGGATTTCGTGGACGGAATCGCCAACTCCTCCCCCGCGAGGCTGGCGGTCATGGTCTTCGTCATAGTGGATCTGGCCTTTGCCACGTTGTTGTGGTTGCCCGTCTCGGCGGCTCCGGGGAAGAACACCGGCGCCGCGGACGCCATATTCACCGCAACCTCCGCCGTGACCGTGACCGGATTGACCACGGTGTCCACCGCGGATCAGTGGTCCCTGTTCGGCCAGGTGATCATCCTGGTGGCGATCCAGATCGGCGGTCTGGGCACCCTGACAATGACCTCCCTCTTGGCCCTGGCCATCGGGCGGAAACTGGGCCTCAAATCCAAACTGATCACCCAGGAGGCGCTCAACATCGGGCGGTTGGGCGAGGTGGGTTCGCTGCTGCGCATCATTGTGGTGACATCGATTTCCATTGAGGCGGCCCTCACGGTGGTGCTGACCGTGGGCTTCCTGGTGGCCGGGGAACCACTTCATATCGCCCTGTGGCACGGGGTGTTCTACGGGATCTCGAGCTTCAACAACGCCGGGTTCACTCCGCACAGTGACGGTCTGGTGCCCTACGACCACACCGGGTTGGACTCCTGGCTGATCCTGTTCCCCATTTGCATTGGCGTGTTCATCGGCTCGCTGGGTTTCCCCGTGATCCTGGTGCTGCGCGAAGCAGGGTTCCGGTTCACCCGCTGGAATCTCAACGCCAAGCTGACGCTGTTGACCACCGGAATCCTGTTGCTGGTCGGTTGGCTCCTGTTTTCGAGCTTCGAGTGGGACAACACCGCCACGATCGGTACCAAACCCGTCAGCGAACGCATTTTTCATGGTTTTTTCGCGTCCGTGATGATGCGCTCGGGCGGTTTCAACCTGGTGGACATGACCGACACCTCCCAGGTGACCCTCTTACTCACCGACGCCTTGATGTTCGTGGGTGGCGGTTCGGCATCGACCGCCGGTGGCATCAAAGTGACCACGTTGGCCGTGGTGTTCCTGGCAATCCTGGCCGAAGCGCGCGGTGACAAATCCGTGATTGCGTTCTTCCGCACCATCCCCGATTCCGTGCTGCGCATTGCCATCTCCGTGATCATGATGGGCGCCACCGTGGTGCTCACCGGTTCCGCGATCCTGGTGGAGCTCACCGGCCGCCCGTTGGACCACGTATTGTTCGAGGTCATTTCCGCCTACGCGACGTGCGGACTCAGCGTGGGAGTTTCCGCGGACGCCCCCGATGCCGGAAAATATGTTCTGGCGATCATCATGCTCATCGGCCGTATCGGCACCAACACGGTGGCCACGGCACTCGCGCTGCGCTCACGGCGTCGGTTGTATTCCTACCCGGAAGAAAGGCCCATCATTGGCTAAGAATTCATCCCACTCCGCACCGGTCATGGTGATCGGTCTGGGTCGTTTCGGGTCCGCCACCGCCTTGCAACTGGTGCGACAGGGCAATGAGGTCCTGGGAGTCGAAAGGGACGCCACCCTGGTCCAGAAGATGTCCGGGCAGCTGACGCACGTGGTGGAGGCGGAAGCCACCGATATCGACGCCCTACGTCAGGTGGGCGCCACCGATTTCACCGCAGCGGTCGTGGGTGTGGGCACGTCCATTGAATCGTCCGTGTTGATCACCGCCAACCTGGTGGACCTGGGCATCGACCGGATTTGGGCCAAGGCCATCTCCCCCGCCCACGGCAAGATCTTGGCGCGCATCGGCGCCCATCACGTGATTTTTCCGGAGGCCGACGCCGGCCGCCGCACCGCGCATCTGGTGTCCGGGCGGCTGTTGGACTACATCGAATTCGACGACGACTTCGCGATCGTCAAGATGTACCCGCCCCGTGAGACCCAGGGCTTCACGCTGGGTGAATCGGACATCCGCTCCAAGTACGGCGTGACCGTGGTGGGTGTTAAATCCCCCGGTGAGGACTTCACGTACGCCCGCCCGGAAACCATGGTGACGTCGCGGGACCTGCTGATCGTCTCGGGCCACGTGGACCTCATTGAGCGCTTTGCCGCGCGACCCTAGCCCGGCCGGTCGATCCGACCCGATCCACCGCACCGGCTGGGTGACGGGTCTCAGTGCCCGCAGTACTCCTGTTCCATCTCGTCCCCGCGCTCTGCCGAGGCTGCCGCACCGGCGGCGATCACGTCCTTGAGACTGCGTTCGTCAAAGGTGTTGAGAGCCTTCTCGGTGGTGCCGCCGGGACTCGTGACGGCTTTGCGCAGGGCGGCGGGATCGGCGTCGTCGGGGCTAAGCAGCACCCCCGCGCCCGCGACCGTCTCCTTGGCCAGCACACGCGCGACGTCGCTGGGCAGCCCGAGCTCCTCGCCCGCCCGCTGCATGGCCTCGGCCAGGTAGAACACGTACGCGGGCCCGGACCCGGAGACACCGGTGACGGCTCGGACCAGGTGCTCCTCGACCTCGACCACGGTGGCCACGGAGGAGAGCACCTCCTTCACGACGTTGAGCTGGTCCGGGGTGGTGTGGGTTCCGGGGGTCACCGAGATGACGCCGCGGCCCACGCTGGAGGGGATGTTGGGCATGGTGCGCACCACGGGTTGCCCCTGGGGCAGCGCTTTCTCGAGTGCGTCCAGGGTGATGCCGGCCGCCACGGATGCCACCACGGTCCCGGGCTGCAGTACCGGGGCGATCTCGCGCGCAAGATCCAGGATCGCGTAGGGCTTCACGCCCAGCAGCACGACGTCCGCGTCCTTGACGGCCTCGAGGTTGGCCCTCGCGTTCTCCTCCCCGGACAGCACGGTGACACCGGTGTCCTCGCGCAGGGTCTGAGCCGAGGACGCGGACTTGGTGGTGGCGCGCACGCGTTCGGCGGGCGTACCACCGGCCAGGACTCCGCGCAGGATGGATCCGTTCATGGATCCCGTACCGAGGAAAGACAGGACGAGCTCGCTCATGCGAGTGCTCCTTTCAATGACGAATCTGGGCCTCCCTCGACCGTATCGCGCCGGCGGAGGGCTGGAAAATACGCGGCGGAACCGTCCCCGACCAGCCCGGCCCAGGATTGCCAGAGGAACATCAGGCAGCGCCCTGCTCGTTCTCCACCTGGGCTCTTAGGCTGATCCCACCTCAATTGGTGCGAGTGGATATCCAGGAAACGGTCCCCTAGTCCGTTTCCTCCATGTGCCGGCGAGCGAACGCCAAGGATTCGGACAACCAGGCGTCCCGCTCGTCGGCATTTTTGGCTTTTCGGGTGGAAACCTCCACACCCACCACTCCCCGCCAGCGGGTGTCGCGCAGGTACTGCAGTGTCTGCGCCACCGGCTGCACTCCGTGCCCGGGCAGCAGGTGCTCATCCGCCATGGTTTCCCCCGAGCCGTCGGTGAGGTGCACGTGGCCCAGGCGGGAGCCCAGTTCCTGCACTGCCGCCAGGGAATCCATGTGTGCGGTGGCCGCGTGGGAGAAGTCCCAGGTGACCCAGTCGTAGTCCTGACCCAGCGGGCTGTAGTGCGGTGAATACACCACTGCCTCGCGGCCCGCCACACGCCACGGGTACATGTTCTCGACCGAGATCTTGATGCCCGTCATCCGGGACACCTCGCGCACACCCTGCACGAAATTGCGCGCGTACTTGGCCTGCCATCGGAACGGCGGGTGCACCACGACCACCTCGGCGCCCACCTGTTCGGTGAGTTTGGCGGCCATTTGAATCTTGGTCCAGGCCTTGCCCCAGACCTGCTGGGTGAACAACAGTGTGGGCGCGTGAATCGTGGAGATGGGCACCTGGTACTCCTGGATGTGATTCAGGAGTTGGTGAGTCAGCTGGCTCATGCGCTCGTGGGTGACGAGCACTTCCACGCTGTCGTAACCCAGGCGGTGAGCGGCGTCGAACGTCTCGGGCACGCCCTTGGGGTAGAGCGAGCTGGTGGACAGCGCCACGTGCGGACGATACGGATCCTCGTTCTGGGACATCACTTGGCCACCAAATTCTTGGGGTTGACGGTGTGGATCGCTGCCCCGGTGGTCAACCGGTCCAGTCGGCGCAGAATGAGCCCTTCGCGCAACGCCCACGGGGAAATACGCAGGGTTCCGATGTCGAGCATATCCATTGCGGTTTCGGCCACGATAGCGCCCGCGAGCACCTGGGCCGCGCGATGTTCGGAGACACCCGGCAGTTGGGCGCGCTCGGAAACGGTCATGGCCTCCATCCGCCGGGTCCACAACCGCAAGTCTTCCGCATGCATGGTGCGCGGTACGTAGGGTCCCTGGGCCGACGGCGCCGCGCCGCAAATGCGCGCCAGTGACCGGAACGTCTTGGACGTCCCCACGACCAGGTCCGGGCGGCCACCCCTCTCGACCTTCTCCACCGCGGGCTTCAACGTGGTGCGCACATGCCTGCGCAACTTCTTCACGTCTGCCGGTGAGGCGGCGTCGCTGCTGCCCAGGAACGTTCGGTACATCCGCCCGGCGCCCAGCGGGACCGAGGTGGCCACGGTGGGTAGGGCGTTGGTGCCCACGGCCATTTCGAACGAGCCACCGCCGATGTCGAAGTCCATGATGCGCCCGACACCCCACCCGAACCAGCGGCGGACGGCGTAAAAGGTGATTGCGGATTCCTGATCGCCGGAGATCTCCGTGAGGGTGACTCCCGACCGGGACTGCACGTGGTCCAGCACATCGGCGCCGTTGGCGGCCTCGCGAATGGCAGATGTGGCAAAGGCCAGCAGGTCCTCGGCGTCGTGGTCCACCGCGAAGTCTCGTGCCTCGATCACGAAGGCCGTCAACAGGTCGCGCCCGTGATCGGTGATCCGCCCCTGCTCGTCCTGGTGTTCCACGAGCCGCAAGGCCATTTTGTGGGACGCGTACGGTTCCGGCTTGGACCCCGGATACACATCCAACAGGAGCAAATGGACCGTGTTGGAGCCAACGTCCAGGACTGAGAGCCGCATGTGGTTCCTTTACTCGACCGCGGGTCGTGGCCCGCGGTGGATTACTTCTTGCTGGCTGATGCCTTGCGGGTGGTCGTGGCCTTGGCCTTGGTCCCCGCCTTGGCCTTACTCGCGGTCTTGGACTTCGGTGCGGTTGTGGACTTCGTGTCGGTCTTGGTGGAGCGGGCGCGCGTGGTCGTCTTCTTGGGGGCGGGGCCCTTGGCGCGCTTCTCGGCCAGCAACTGGGACGCGCGCGCATTGGTCATTTGCTCAATGCTTTCCGCGCGGGGAACTGTCACGTTGGTCTCACCGTCCGTGATGTACGGACCGAAACGACCATCCTTGATCACCATGTGCTTCTCGGTGATGGGGTCCGCGCCCAGATCCGCAAGCGGTGGCTTGGCCGCTTGACGGCCGCGCTGCTTGGGCTGGGAGTAAATGGCCTTGGCCTCCTCCAGAGTGATCGTGAAGATCTGGTCCTCGGAACCGATCGAACGGGAATCCGAGCCCTTTTTCAGGTACGGGCCGTAGCGGCCGTTCTGCACGGTGATGGTCTCACCGTCAGTGTCCGCACCCAGGTCCCGCGGCAGCGACAGCAGCTTGAGGGCGTCCTCCAGGGTCACGTCCTGCAGCTTCATGGACGAGAACAAGGACGCCGTGCGGGGCTTGGGCTTCTCGATCTTCTTGGGCTTGGGGTTGCCGTTCTTGTAGTACTCGGTGGGGATCGCGTCGAGCTCGTCCTGAGTGGGCTCGGGGACGAGCTCCGTCACGTAGGGACCGTAGCGGCCGTCCTTGGCCACGATCATCCGACCGGAATCCGGATCGACCCCCAGCTCCCGGCCGTCCGCCTTGCCGATTTCCATGAGTTCCCGGGCCTTGGCGGCGTCCAGCTCGTCCGGGGCGAGGTCCAGGGGAACATTGGCGCGCACCGGGTCGGTGATCTCCCCGGTCTCCGGGTCGACCGTTCCGGCCACCTCCAAGTACGGCCCGAACTTACCCACGCGCAGGGTGATCTCGTCCGTGATGGGGATCGAGTTCACCGCGCGGGCGTCGATCTCGCCCAAATCCTCCACGATGGGCTTGAGGCCGTGTTCCTTCTGACCGTCTCCGAAGTAGAAACCGGTCAACCACTTGACCCGTTCTTCCTCGCCGCGGGCAATGCGGTCCAGGTCATCTTCGAGCTCGGCCGTGAAGTCGTAGTCCACGTAGTCCGTGAAGTGGTCCTCCAACAACCGAACCACGGAGAAGGCCAGCCACGACGGGATCAGCGCGGATCCACGCACCTGCACGTACCCGCGGTCCATGATCGTGGAGATCGTGGCCGCGTAGGTGGACGGCCGACCGATGCCCAGCTCGTCCAAGGTCTTCACCAGCGAGGCCTCGGTGTAACGGGCCGGCGGGGTGGTGGTGTGACCGTCCGCGCTGACGTCGGTGGCGTCCAGGGCATCGCCCTCGGCCATGACCGGCAGCCGCTTGTCCTCGTCCTTGCCTTTACCCGAGGTGGTTTCGGGATTCTCGTCCTTGCCTTCCTCGTACGCGGCCAGGAAGCCACGGAAGGTGATGACCGTACCGGAAGCCGAGAACTCGGCGTCGGCGCCCGAAAGCTCACCGGCGGCCGAGGATGCCGAGGCACCCAACCTGACCGTTGCGGTCGAACCCTTGGCGTCCTGCATCTGGGACGCGACGGTGCGTTTCCAAATCAACTCGTACAGCTTGTACTCGTCCACCGACAACTGCGAGCGAACCTGCGAGGGGGTGCGGAACGAGTCGCCCGCGGGTCGCACGGCCTCGTGAGCTTCCTGCGCGTTCTTCGACTTGGAGGAGTACACGCGGGGCTTGCCCGGCACGAAGTCCTCGCCGTAGAGCTCCTGGGCCTGGCGGCGGGCGGCATTGATGGCCTGGTCGGACAGTGCCACGGAGTCCGTACGCATGTACGTGATGTAGCCGTTCTCGTACAGCCGCTGCGCCACGCGCATGGTGGTGCGGGAGGTGAAACGCAGCTTACGCGCAGCCTCCTGCTGCAGCGTGGAGGTGGTGAACGGCGCGGCAGGCCGGCGGGTGTAGGGCTTGGTCTCCAGCGATCGAACCGTGAACTCGGCGTCCTGCAGGCCGGCGGCCAGCGCGGTGGCCGCAACCTCATCCAGATGAGCCATGCCACCATCGCGGGCGGACTTGAGTTCGCCGCGATCGGAGAAGTCCCTGCCCGTGGCCACGCGCTGGGAGTTCAGGGACGACAGGCGAGCGGTGAACCCGCGGCCTGCGTCCTGACCCTCGGGACGGGCGAACGTGCCGGTGAGGTCCCAGTAATCGGCGGAGACGAACGCCATGCGCTCGCGTTCACGCTGCACCACCAGGCGGGTGGCCACCGACTGCACGCGGCCGGCGGACAGGCCCGAGGACACCTTGCGCCACAGCACCGGGGAGATTTCGTAGCCGTAGAGCCGGTCCAGGATGCGGCGGGTCTCCTGGGCGTCCACGAGGTCCTTGTCGAGTTCGCGCAGCTGCCCGAACGCACGCTCGATGGCTTCTCGGGTGATTTCCGGAAAGGTCAGTCGGTACACCGGGACCTTGGGCTTGAGCACCTGCATCAGGTGCCAGGCAATGGCTTCGCCTTCGCGATCGCCATCGGTTGCGAGGTAGAGGGCGTCGGCGTCCTTGAGCTTGCGCCGCAGCTCGGTGACCTTTTTCTTCTTGTCCGGGTTGACCACGTAGTACGGGTCGAATCCGTGTTCCACGTCCACCGCGAACTTGCCGTACGGGCCCTTTTTCATGTCCGCGGGCAGCTCAGAAGGCTGCGGCAGGTCCCGGATATGACCCATCGAGGATTCGACCTCGTAGGCGTCACCGAGATAACCCGCAATTGTTTTCACCTTGGACGGTGACTCCACAATCAGCAGGCTCTTGCCGGTCTCAGCGTTCTTGGTGGCCTTAGTTGGCACGGTACTCCTCGTCATGACCCGTGGATTCCAACGGGTCTGGTCCTTCCGATTGGGGGCTGCACGAATGCCCCGTGGTCACAACCGTCTCACACGAAAGGTTTTACCACGCGTTTCGATGCTCAGGCCGGATCGTGATCCGGCTCGGTGGCCATGGTGAACTCTCGCCCGGTGGCCGAGTCAACGTCAATCACCACAAAGTGGTACTTGTACGTGGGTGCCCAGGGCTTCAACGGGAGCTGTTCGGCAGTCTCTCGTTCGGCCTGGGTCTCCAACCGGCGAGCGCGGCCGTGTACCACCACGGAGCGCACATGATCCCCGACCACGTGGTCCACTTCGAAGGCCACCTGGTTGTTGACCACCAGGCTCGCCAGCTTGGTGCCCTGCGCGGTACGGAAATACAGTTTACGGTCCTTCGCCACATAGTTGACCGGGAAGATGTCAACGATGCCTGCGGCTTGCACGGCCAGTCGGCCGAACGGGAGCTCTCCCAGGAGCTCCCACACCGCTGTGCTGTCGAGGGGCAGAATCGGATTGAAGGTTTCGCCAGTGCTCATGCCATCAGTCTTACACTTCCACCAACAGGCCGTGGGTGATGAGCGCCCTGATTTCACGTAATAATTGCTCCGACGGGCCACCCTCCCAACCCAGTAACGACCCCAGGGCCGTCAAGATCTGACGCGCACTGAGTTCCCCGTCGCACACCCCCGCGAAACCTGCGGCCTCGCTGCTGAGTACCACCGTTCGCCGCAGTCCCCCGCCCTGACGCAGCAAGATCAAAGCCGGATCCTCCGCGCCGGGGCGACCGTGACGTTCCTCGGTGACGTCCTGAGCGACGTCGTAATGCTTGTCCTGCCACGCGCCCTGCACGACGACGCCGCTCGCGGCCTCCGCGCGAAACATGACGTCCGCGCGCTGCCACTCCGCAGCCAGGGTCGCCGCAATGGGTTGCTGGATGGGATGGTCGATGTGCTCAAAAATCCTCAGGGTGCCGTGGTCGGGACCGGGATGTTCGGGTTGCGCGAGCCGAACCATGCCGAAACCGACGGCGCCCACACCGCGGGAGGCGAAGTCTGCCAGGTACTCGCGGTAGGCGGCTTCGTAGGCGTCGAGATCGCGCTGCTGCGAGGCATCTCGCAACCAGGTCTCCGCGTATTCGCACACATCTTGGATCTCACGTTGAATGACCCACGCGCCCGTACCCGGTGCGCACCATTGTTCGACGCGCTCCGACCAAATCTTTTTCGGGTCCGTGTCCGGTGCGTCCGGGATTTCCCAGTTGGCCAGCAGGTGCGCGGATCCGCCGGGTGCCAGCACGGTGGGCAGTGCGGTGATCAGTTCGGACACGAGCCGGTCGCCCGCCTTGCCGCCGTCGCGGTAGGTGAAACGGTCCTCGGCCGTTTCATGACTGCGGCGCGGGGTGATCACGAACGGCGGGTTGGAGACCACCAGGTCGAATGTCCGGCCCGCCACCGGTTCCAGGAGACTGCCGTGCAGCAGTGCAACGCGAGCCTCCAGGTCGAACGGGTCCAGCTCCAGGGCCTGGGCGTTGAGCAGCAGGTTGAACCGCGTGGTGGCCAGCGCGCGGTCCGAGAGGTCCGTGGCCGTGACGTGGCGCGCGTGGGAGAGCAAGTGGAAGGTCTGGATCCCGCACCCGGTTCCCACGTCCAGGGCGGTTTCTACATCCCGCCTTTCCGTCGCGCGGACCAGGGTCAGGGAGGCGCCGCCGATGCCCAGCACGTGATCATGACGCAGCACGCCGGGACGTTGGAAAGCGCCCAGGTCACTGACCACGTACAGCTCGCCGGACACATCCGTGGAATAGGGGCGCAGGTCCACGGAGGCGCGCACGGTTGCGTCAGCACCGTCGTCACCGTCCTCCAGCAGTCCCAGGCGCGCAAGGCCCGAGGAACCCACGGTCGGCAGGGCGGCGTCGACCGCCACCGCGGGCACGGGATCCCCGAGCAGGAACAGCGCGATCACGGTGGCCAGCCGCGGTTGGTCGGCGCCCACGTGGTGGAGTGCCATGCGGGCCGGAACCGGCTGTTCGCGCAGCCACGCGTCCATGGCGCGATCACCGAGCAAGTCGGTGACCCCGTCCACGGTGAAATTGATCTCGGTCAGATCCCGGTGGAGGTCCAGGACCGCCCGGGGTTCCCTCGAGCACGGGGAATCGACCACCGCGCTGAACGGCGCGGCAGCGGCGGGAGAATCAGCCAAGACTCAGTGGCCCAGGCGGAACTTGCGACCGGTGATGCGCGTGGGTGTGATCTCCACGAATTCGAGCTTCTCGGTCTCGAGCCACGGGCGCAGTCCCAACGACTCGACACGCTCGATGTCTTCGGTCTCGGTCAGCATCCGAGCGGTGCCGCGCACCACCACCGAGTGGGCCTCGGAACCGGTGGCGCGATCAATCTCAAGGGTCACACTGGGGTTCAGCTGTAGCTGAAGCACCTTGGCGCCCTTGGCCGAACGGAAGTAGAGGCGCTCACCATCGGTCACGATGTTCAACGGGGTGATGTCGATGTCATCGCCGTCGCGAGTGGCCAACCGGGCAAACCGCGCCTGCTCGAGCAGATCCCAGCTCTGCTGTTCGGACAGTTCCTGGATGGGCGGCTGCTTGGGCTCGTCCTGTTCGTCGTGCGCCTTGGCAATGTTCATGGGGTGTCCCTGCTCCGGTGTGCTCATGCCCCCATAATTCCATGCGCGCCGCGGTGAGTGAAGTATGCGTGGTGCCGCGTGCGGGAGAATGGGCCCGTGAGTTCTTCCCAGGACATGGTCAATCTGCTCGGCCGCGGACCGCGACCCGAGCAGGTCCGTCATGTCCGCGAGCTGCCCGCGCGTGCGGCCGAGTACGCGCCGTGGCCCGAGGGAATTCATCCGGACGTCCGTGCGGCTTACGAGCGGTTGGGCATTCACGAGCCCTTCGCCCACCAGGTGGCCGCCATGACCGCACCGCGGCACACGATCGTGGCCACCGGGACCGCCTCGGGAAAGTCGCTGGTCTATCAATCACTGGTTCTCAACGCCGTCCACCGTGGAAAAATCGCCATTGCGTCGCGTCCCGGGCTGCTGCACCACCCCGAGGAAGCCACCGCGCTGTACTTATCGCCCACCAAGGCGCTCGCCGCCGATCAGTTGACGTCGCTACGTTCCCTGGGGTTCGGGGGCGTGCGCGCCGCCACTTACGACGGTGACACCGACACCGGTGAGCGGCGCTGGATCCGCGAACACGCTGACGTGATCCTGTGCAACCCGGACATGCTCCATCACGGGGTGCTGCCCAATCACACCGGGTGGTCGCGGTTCCTCCGGCGGCTGCGCTACGTGATCATCGACGAAGCCCACTCCTATCGGGGGGTGTTCGGCTCTCACGTGGCCGTGCTCATGAAGCGGCTCAAACGGGTTGCAGCCCATTACGGTGCGGAACCGATCTTTATCGGTGCGTCCGCGACGAGTGCGTCGCCGCAGGACTCGTTCGCGCGGCTGATCGGCGTCCCGCGTGCCGAGGTGACCGCCGTGGAGCGTGATACCTCCCCCCATGGTTCGCGCACGGTCGTGTTGTGGGAGCCGGAGCAATCACCGGGTGGATCGGACAACAACGCGCCCTCCCGGCGCACCGTGACCGCCGAATCCGCGGACATGCTCACCGATCTGGTGTTGCAGCAGATCCGTACGATCGCGTTCATCCGGTCACGCCGGGGCGCGGAGACCATTGCTCAGACAGCCCGTCGGCAACTTGAAGAGGTTGATCCCTCGCTCGCGCACCGGGTGGCTGCCTATCGCGCGGGTTTCCTCCCCGAGGAACGGCGTGAGCTGGAACAGGCCCTGCGGGACGGTCGGCTGCTCGGGGTGGCCAGTACCTCCGCCCTGGAACTGGGCATCGACATCGCCGGGCTCGACGCCGTTCTGGTCGCCGGGTGGCCAGGCACTCGTGCCTCGTTCACTCAGCAGATCGGCCGCGCCGGGCGTGCCGGCCAGCACGCTCTGGCCGCGTTGATCGCCGGAGACGATCCGCTGGACACCTACTTGGTGAATCACCCCGAGGCCATTTTTGACGTGCCCGTGGAGGCCACGGTGTTCGAGGCCTCCAACCCCTACGTGCTGGCACCGCATCTGTGTGCCGCGGCGGCCGAACTCCCCCTGCGGGCCACGGAGCTGCACCTGTTCGGTCCCACAGCGCATGACGTGGTGCACTCGCTGGAGGCGTCGGGACACCTCAGGCGCCGCCCCAGCGGGTGGTTCTGGAGCCGATCCGAGCGCCCGGCCGACATGATTTCCATTCGTTCGGGTGACGGCGGGCCCGTGCAGATCATGGACTCGGAGACCGGTGCCGTGCTGGGGACCATGGGTGCACCCCAGTCCCACTACCAGGCGCACCCCGGTGCGGTCTACGTGCACCAGGGCCGCACGTACTTGGTTGAGGACCTGGACCAGGAACTCAATGTGGCGTCCGTGCGGCACGCGTTCCCGGATTTTTATACGGTGGCCCGCGACGTCACCGAGGTTCAGGTGCGCTCCGTGGCCGACACCCAGCGCTGGGGTCCCATCACCATTCACCGCGGCGGGGTGGACGTGACAACCCAGGTGATGAGTTTCCAGCGAAAGCTCACGGCCTCCAATGAGGTGGTGGGTGAAGAACCGTTGGAGCTACCGCCGCGTCAATTGGCCACCACCGCCACGTGGTTCACCGTGGACCAGCCCCGGTTGGCCGCCATGGGGATCGAGGAGCCGGACATTCCCGGTTCCCTGCACGCCGCCGAACACGCCATGATCGGGTTGCTCCCGCTGCTGGCCTCGTGCGACCGCTGGGACGTGGGAGGCCTGTCCACGGCCCTGCACGCGGACACCGAATTACCCACCATTTTCGTCCACGACGGCCACCCCGGTGGAGCGGGCTTCGCCGAGCGCGGCTATGACATGTTCCACCGCTGGATCACGGCCACCCGGGACGCCATTGCCGCGTGCGAATGCGATACCGGCTGCCCCTCCTGCGTGCAGTCCCCCAAGTGCGGAAACCGCAACAATCCGCTGGACAAGGCCGGCGCGCTCAAGTTGTTGAACGGGGTGCTGGGCTTCGCCCCGGATGAGGCGGCTGCGCAATAATGGTGCCGGCGAACAACACGGCTGTGATCACAGGCGCACAGCACCCGGGAACACGCGAAGGGTCACGGTTCTCCCGGCGGCGGGCCCGCGCGTGAGACACCCACGGCCGGGCCGAGTGGCTCCAGCGGACCGAATAACGCAATGCTCGTGCGGACATCCACCGTGGTTTGTTCCCGCGTGACCAGCTCGCAGTGATCCATGACGGCACCGTTTTCCGCAGCCACGGCGCGTGCCACATCGCATGGCACGCCACTGGCCAACCCGCGGGCCGTGTCGGCCGCCGCCAAGGCCGCGAGGTCCGCGGCTTTGGCGGCACGGTGCATCGAGATACCGGCCTGACCCAGCAGCAGGATCACGATCAGCAATGCGCACATGAGCACGGCAATGCTCATGCCGTGAACGGTTCCCGACCCTTCGTCCGGATGACCGTCCGCGGCGGGCCCGCCGAGCACGAATCCAGAAAGATCCGGGTCGACCGAATGATGGCTAGGGGCCCACATCTGCGTTCCTCGATCCTTCGGTCATGGCCATGGCATCCGCCTGTAACGTCCAGTCACTCCATGTGCCCAGGATCCCGGGCGCGGGTCCACTGACGGTCACGGTCACACGGTCCGGCCCGGCAGCCACGGTCACCGCGGAATCTTCGCCGGCGATCTCACGCGCTCTTTCCTGCGCCACGGCCACGGTTTCGCCACGAGCGGCCGCCCTCGCGGATGCCCGAGCCGCCTCTTCGAAACGGACAAGTGTCATCCCCGCCGCGGCAGCGGCCAACATGACCGCGAGGAGGAACACGAGAGCGGGCATGATGACCGCGGTTTCCACGGTGACCGCTCCCCTCTCCCGCTGATCCGGGGGTCCGTGTCCAGGCCGGCAGCCAGATAACGGGCTTGCGGGCGCACTGTGCTGTGGTCTCATATCGGTACCTTTCCGAGACTTCACGTGGGCCCGTGGGGCGCGCCTCATGGTCGAGGCGCGCCCCACGGGGGCGTCCCATCGGATTACACCGACAGCGCCTTCTGGATGATGCCGAGCAGCAGTCCCGAGACAGAGTCCGAGGACAGCACGGCCGCCATCACACCGCCGAAGGCAGCGGCGGCCAGGACGATCACCGCGTACTCCGCGGTGGACGCCCCGAGGTCGGGGTGATCCGCGCCCAGGGCAAGGTCCGTGCCGGGTGGTTCCAGGACGGCGTCGGGCGCAATGGTTGTCGGTGCGGCGGGGGTGGACGTGGCAGCAATGTTGGTGGACATGGGGTTCTCCTGTGACTCAAAGGTGTGTGGTGGTGGCTGAACGAACGTGTGGTCGCCGGCCCCGGGCGGCGCGCGGTCGCGGATCATGATCCGAACACCTTGGGCAACAGGCTCATGAGCACGGGCAGCACGCCCCAGCACATGAAGGCGGGCAAGCAACACAATCCCAGCGGCAGGACCAGCCGAACCGACAGGGCCTCCGCGGCACGTTCTGCCCGGCGGAACTGGGCGCGCCGCACCTGCTCGGCCTGACCTCGCAGGACCGATGCCGACGCCGCCCCGGACGTAGCCGTGAATTCGAGCGCATCGCGGTAATCCAGTAACGCTCGAGGCAACCGGTTACCCGAGGACCACGCGGTGTCCCAGTCCAGCCCCAACCGAAGCGCAGCGGCGACCCTCTGCAGTTGCGGGTACCCGGAGCCCGCGGTGCTGTGGGCCAGGATCGACACGGCCTCTGCCAGGGGTAGCCCGGCATCCAGTTGCGTGGCGGTGAGCTCCACCAGTGTCGCCGCCGGGAGCCCGGGAGTATTGCTCGGTAAGGGTGCCGCAGCGGCGTCGTCGAACGTGCCCGCTCGTGGGGTGGCAACGCCGGCCACGGAAGACACAATGAGGCGTGGAGAGGACCAGACGAAAAACGCCGCGGCTAGCAAAAGGCCCGCGCTGAGAGCACCCATCATGGCCCGTCCACCCCCTCGGCATGGCGCATGAGCTGACGGGTCCACAACCGACCGGCAACGGTCAGCACGGCTCCCGCGACGAGAGCTATCCGTCCCCACGGTGTGGTGATCAGAGTGGTGATCGGGTCGGTTCCCATGAGCATGCCGAGCCCGAGGGCGAGTACCGGTAGCCAGGCCAGCACTCGGACCGTGGCACGGGGACCGGCGAGTGCGCTCTCCCGCGCTGCCTGGGCGTCGATCTGGGACTCCACGGAGTCGGCCAAACCGTGGAGGGTCTTGGACAGTGAGGCGCCGGATCGTTCGGAAATCTCCCAGCATGCGGCGAGCTGCACGCTGGCGGAGCGGGCCCAACGGGCCAGTTCATGGTCGGATACGTCCGGCGCGGTGTGGGCCAAGCGACCCAGCGTGACCGATACCGGAACGCCGAGTTCCGATGCTGCGTGAACCTCGCCGCACAGCCGGTCGATCCATCCCGCAGTGGGATTGGCGTGCGGCTGAGCGGTTGTGCGGGAAGCATGAGAGAACACGAGGGACGGGCTGCGGCCGGCATGAAGTAAAGCCGCCAGCCGCCGGATCAACGTGACCCATTGGGCTGCTTCGGCCGCGCGGTCTCGACGCCACCGCCGGGTTACGAAAGACCTCAAGGCCGGAGGTGCTCCCCCGCGTGCTTTGTCATTGCTTCTCGCGGCCGCGGCACCGCGGTTGTCGAGCATGCCTCTTCCGGTCCCACCGGCCCAGATCAGACCGGCTGCGGCAACCAGGGTTCCCACGGACAGCGCAAAAATCATGACGCACCCCTCGGGCTCGCAGCGGCCGTACGTGCAGCTTCGGGTGCGCTCACGAGGGTTGTAGCGCGTGACAACAACTGCGCCACACGTGGCCATCCCGGGCCCTTGACCGGTTCTCCATCGACGCAGGACAGGGCGGTCTGGGTGCTGAGTCGCCCGCTCGACAGTTCGAGCGTGCACAGGGTCTCCAGTCGCCGCCCGTGGGCTCCCCTGCTGACATGGGCGATCAGATCGAGGGCGCTGAACGCCTGCAGGTCAACGGCCTCTCGGCTCATACCCGCCAAAGATCCCAGTGCAGCCAATCGAGCAGGGACCGCCTGCGCCGAGTTCGCGTGCACGGTCCCGGCACCGGCGTGACCGGTGTTCAGCGCCGTGAGGAGCTCACGTACTTCGGCACCGCGGCATTCCCCGACCACCAAGCGGTCCGGGCGCATGCGTAGGGCCTGCCGCACCAGCTCCGCCAGGTCGACGGCGCCGCTGTTTTCCACGTTGTCGTGGCGGGCCTGCAACCCCACCACGTGAGGATGATCGGGATCGAGCTCGGCGGCGTCCTCAATGAGCACCAGACGTTCCGACGGGCGGCTCTGGGACAGCAGCGCGGAGAGCACCGTGGTTTTCCCGGATCCCGTGGCTCCGCTGATCATGAGGTTGGCCCCGGCTCTCATGGCCGAGCACAGCACGTCCGCCATGAACGGGTGGATGGCGCCGCAGAGCACCAGGTCGGACAGGGACAACCGCTGAGGTGCACGGAATCTGATGGACAACAATGTGCCAGTCGTGGAGACCGGTGGGATCACCGCATGAACGCGGAGCCCGGTGGCGGTCTGAACGTCCACGCACGGGTTGGCGTCGTCGAGCCGGCGCCCCGCGGCCGTGATGAGACGCACCGCGAGGGCCCGGACGTCAGCCTCCGCTGTGAAGGGCGAGGGGACCCGTTCCACACCCCCGAGGGTCTCGATGAAGACGTTCTCGTGTCCGTTGACGTACACGTCGCTGAGGCCCGTGGTGGGTAAGAGCGGTTCCAGCGGACCGAGCCCGGTGAGTTCGGCCCTGATGTGTTGCACGGCCCTGATGGATCCCACCGCCCCCAGCACCCGTCCGGTGTCCTGGATGGCGCGGGCAATCCGCGCGTCGGTGAGGGCACCACCTTCCTGCAGCAAGCGGTTACGGACGTCTTCCAGGAATCGGGTATCCAGTTCCGTGCCGTTCATGAGCCCGCCGCCAGCCTCCGGGCGATGGCGCGCACGGCTTTGGCGTGCTTGGAGCGTTGGCCCCGCTGCAGCGCGGCACCGTTGTCCAGCTCTTGCGGCAGGCGAGGGTCGAAACTCAGGGACCCGGCACATCCGGCTCCGCTGGCCGATTCCACCAGAGCGGCATCCACGTCCGCCACGTTGAGCCCGGTCAGGACCGTCATCACGGGAATGTCACCGCAGCGCTGAACCGCCAGCGTGGCCGCCAACACTCCCCTGACGGTGCGCGGTGTGAGCACCAGCACGGTGGAGCACCAGCGAGCTTGTTCCTCGAGACGGTCCGCTTTCAGGTCCACGACCAGATAGCTCGCCGCACTTCTCAGCGCATGAATCACGGTGCCCACTGGAACCGTGGTGGCGTGGGTGCCCTGGCGATCCCAGGAGAGGTAACGCAGGGGTCCCGTGCTCGGCAGCGCGGCCCACAGTTGGTCCGCAGCCACCGTGCCGGAGAACTGATGCAGTTCTGGCCACCGCAACCCTTCCTCCGACTCGGTGCCCAGCACCAGGTCCAGGCCCGCCGCACCGGGATCCGCATCAACCACCGCGGTGGGCGCACCGGTCCCCGAGAATTCTTGGGCGAGCCAACACGCAAACGTCGACGCCCCCACCCCGCCGGCGGCACCAACCACACCGATGACGCGTCCGAGGTCAACCGCGTCCGCATTGTGATCGGGGCGGGAGAGCATCTCCGCGAGCCACTCCGCGGCGTCGGGGAGGACAACCACGGCGCTGGCCGCGCTGCGCGCCGCGAGCTCCCAGGCTGCCTGTTGCGAGGACAGCGCGACAATGATCGCCCCGCTGGGTACCCGTTCCACCGCCGACGCCGCGTCGACCAGTAACGTGTCCGCATCCTTGGTGTCCGCGAAAGTATCCGCGACCACCAACTCCACACGACAGCTAACGCACACGGCCTCGACGGATTCGACGAGCTGCGGATCCGCGCTCAGAAGGTGGATCGTCCTGGTCAGGCCAGACACCGGTTCACCGGAGCCGCGACGATCGACGGCCGCACGGTTGGTGACGGTGCGCTGAGCTCTGCGCGTCCGCGGAATCACCGCCGTGTTCGGGGAGCTGTGTGGTGAAGGGGTCATGCCCTTACGGTCGCCGGATCACCCGTTCAGAGGACCATCCGGGCTCTCAATTGTGGAGTCGGACCCACCCCTCCACGGCATGACTCAAGCCTGTGCAGTGGCATCACCGCGAGCTATGACCCTCGCGGGGTGGCTGACCATGAGTCGGACAGGCCCCATGAACGGTCAGCACTGGAGGTTTCCTGGTCACCACCACGCGCGCGTCGTCTCGGTGGGCCCGTCCAATTCGGTGAGGCCGGCGTCGATAACGGCAACCGGCCGGGTGACGGCGGCCCACTCATCTTGACTCGGGTGGTCCACGCGCACACGGAACTCATCCTCCCGCCACCGCTCTTGGTCGGCATCCGACATGGTCTCCCACGCCAATTGCGCGGCGTGGGCGCACTGGGCCGCGAGCTTGCCGCTGGTCATCTCCAGTCCCGGCCGCACCTCCACGGTGACCATGGCGTCGTTCGAGTGCGAGACGCCGTCGTCGGGAAAAGAGGTGCCCGAGACTTGGAGTTTGTTCAGTTCCTTGGGCAGCGGTTTGACCGGGCCCGGCACGAAGGCGCGCACGGCGGCGTCGCCGGATTCACCGGCACCTGCCTGGGTGACCGTCACGCCGGGCAGCTCCTGGACGTCGGCCCACCGCTTGCCGTCCGCGCGCCGCACCAACTTGCGAATGCGCGCGTCCCGCCAGTACTTCACGGCCGGGTACCAGGGCCCGTTCGGCGCGGATCGCGGGTCGGCGAGCAGGCCGACGACGGCGCGCGCGGCGGCTTCTGCCACGTCCACCTGGCGCGCGGGAGACTGCCGATCCCGGTGCACCACCAACTGCATGGCCCAGGGGATGTCGTGATCATCGGGAATCTGCTCGGACATCTTTCTACTGTGCCACGCGGGATCCGTACTCCCCACAATCGGGGTTCTGCTATGCCTGTCAGGGATCACCCGTAGCCTGAATCCATGAACGTTGACGTTGTGGCCGGACTCCGCAGTACCTTCCGTACCGGGCGGACCCGTTGCCTGGAATGGCGCCGGGACCAACTCAACGCGCTGGAAGCCATGCTGCTCAACCACCGCGAGCAATGGCAGATCGCGTTGGGACAGGACCTGGGCAAGTCCCCGTTCGAGGCCACGATGACCGAAATCTATCCGGTGATCACCGAACTCAAACACACCCGCCGAAACCTCAAGAAGTGGCACAAGGATCAGCCGGTCCGCACTCCCCTGCAGTTCTTCCCGGGCCGTTCGTGGGTGCGCTATGACCCGCTGGGCGTGGTCGTCATCATTTCCCCCTGGAACTACCCGCTGCAATTGCAGCTCTCCCCGTTGATCGGTGCCCTGGCCGCGGGTAACTGCGTGATCATCAAGCCCAGTGAGATCAGTTCCGCCGTGGAACAGCTTTTTGCCGAGTTGGCCCCGCACTACTTCGATCCAGAAGCCGTCGCGGTGGTCACGGGCCCGGCCGACGCCGCCACCGCCCTCATTGACGCCCGTCCCGATCACGTGTTCTTCACCGGTTCCACCCGCACCGGCACCGCCGTGGCCGAGCGAGCGGCCCGCCAGCTCGTTCCCGTGACGCTCGAGCTGGGTGGGAAGTCCCCAACCTATGTTCACCACGACGTGGACCTGAAGGCCACTGCCCGTCGGATCACGTGGGGCAAGTTCATCAATGCCGGTCAGACCTGTGTGGCACCGGATCACATTTACGCGCACCAGGACGTTGCGGCTGCACTTGCCGAGGAGATCGCGAATGCAGTGCGGGAGAGCTTCGGTGCGCGGCCGGAGGAATCCGAGGATTTCGGACGCATGATTCATACCGGCGCGGTGGACCGTGTGGGTGCCATGATCCCGCCGGTCGGTTCGGACAATGTTATTTGTGGAGGCCAGGTCGACCGGGAGGATCGCTACGTCGCCCCGACCGTCCTGTATCCCGTGGCCGAATCCGACCCGGCCATGAGCGAGGAAATCTTCGGTCCGGTGCTGCCCATTCTGCCGGTGAGCGGGCCGCAAGACGCTGCGCAACGAATGCTCACCCGGGACACCCCGCTGGCCCTCTACATCTTTGCGACAGACACGTCAGTACGGAACTACATCATGGCCGAGGTCCCGTCCGGTGGTGTGAGCATCGGAATCCCGGTCGCGCATGTGGGCAGCCCCCACCTGCCCTTCGGCGGTAAGGGCGCCAGCGGCCAGGGGAAATATCACGGCAAGTGGTCACGAGACACGTTCACCCACCAGCGCGCGGTGCTCTCCAAACCGCTGAAACCGGAAACAATGGGTGTCATCTATCCGCCCATCCACGGTGCGGTGAAGTCCGTTCTGGACCGTGCGCTGTCGCCCGTGGGGGACAAGAAGCGGCGCGCTCCAGGGTCGTAGAATGCGGCCACGAACCAGCCCGCGGCTTTCTTCCTGCGCGGAATCAACGTGGGAGTCAACAACAGGGTGACCGCAGAGTTCGTGAGGGTCTTGTCAGCCGCTACGGAATCCGAATTCGGCGTCAGGGGTCCGGTCACAGCATGTCGGTGCCCCGCGCGATAATGAGCGCATGCACATAGTGGTGGCTCCCGCGGAAACCGGGGCCGGAGGCTGGACCCTGCAGGTGGTCACGGCCAACGGTCAACGGGCGGGGCAGCCACTCACGGTCACGGACCAGGAATTCCCGGGCGTCGTTGCCAAGCGAGAGGCCGCCGCGCTGGAAGCGGACGTGCAGCCGCCGGTCTGGACCTGGATGGATACGTCCGTACCGGCCGCACTGCTCTGCGAAGCTGACGTGTGGGCCACCAAGTGCCGGGACCTGGGGCTCTGCGCGACCATCCTGGCCACCGCGTCCACCGCCCCCGGATCCGGTGCCCCGAACACCGACTCCGGCGAGCCCCAGCCCATGCACTACATCCCGGTGATCAACCCGGCGGATCCTCGTCATGTTCCCGGGCCGCGCCCGCGACCGGTGGATGACTCGCAATCGTCCCTGTTCGCCATGGCCACGGACCGTGGCCCCGGCCTCGACGAGTTGGTCGCGGAGCTGGCCGAACAGATCCGCGCCGTGAGCACCGCTCGCAACCCCAAACGGTTGGATACGCTGCTGAGCCTCGAATCCCAGGGCGCACTGGTCGCGGCCACCATGCGACATCAGGGGATGCCGTGGAACCCGGACATCCACGAGCAGATCCTCGTTGCCGCCATGGGTTCGCGCCCCAAGGAGGGTGAGCGTCCCGCCCGCATGCAAGAACTGGCCGAAGACATCCGCCGGGTTCTGGCCGCCCCCAGGCTGAATCCCGATTCCCCGAATGAGCTCCTCAAGGCCCTGCGCACCGCGGGCGTTGACGTTGAATCCACCCGCGCCTGGGTGCTCAAGGACTGGACAATGGTCGCGGGCCAACCCGATCCGCACCGGGTCGAACTCGTGGGCCCGGTGCTCGAATACAAGAAACTGTCCCGGATTTTCTCCGCGACCGGCTGGCACTGGCTCGACACCTGGGTCGACAACGGCCGTTTCCACCCCGAGTACGTGGTGGGCGGTGTGGTCACCGGCCGCTGGGCCGCTCGCGGCGGCGGAGCACTGCAGATCCCCAAGTTCATTCGTGACGCCGTCCGGGCCGATCCCGGCCGCACCTTGGTCGTCGCGGACGCCGCTCAATTGGAGCCTCGCGTGCTCGCCATCCTGGCCCGCGACGATGCGCTGGCCCAGGCCTCACGGGACCGGGACCTCTACGAGTCCATTGCCCAACAGGGCCGGGAACGGGGATCGGAGTTGAAGGAAAGGCCTCACGCCAAGGTCGCGCTACTGGGCGCCATGTACGGCGCTACTCAGGGGGCGGCGGGCCGGTTCATGCCGCACCTCACCCGCATGTTCCCCCGGGCCGTGGGATATGTGGAACACGCCGCTCGTGTAGGCGAACGGGGAGAGCAGGTCTGTACCTATCTCGGGCGCTGGTCGCCCTTGCCGGATCCGGAGTGGTTCGAGATTCAGCGCGCCACGGACACCGCCGCCGGCGAGCGCCGCGCGGCCCAAGCGGCACGGACCCACGGGCGGTTCTCCCGCAACTTTGTGGTGCAGGGGTCGGCCGCGGAGTGGGCTCTGGCCTGGCTGGGTCACATCCGGCAAGGGCTGCACCGTCAAGGATTGGACGCCCACCTGGTCTTTTTCCTGCATGACGAGGTCATGGTGCATTGCACCCAGGAACAGTCCGAGCACGTCAAGCGGGTAGTCCTGGATGCCGCCGAGCAGGCGGTGCGTACCGTGTTCGGCCGGGTGCCGGTCGAGGTTCCGGTGGCGACCAGCGTGGTCACCAGCTACGCGGACGCCAAGTAGGACGCCAAGTAAACCGTCCCCCGGCAAGCCGACTCCGCGCAGTGGGTCATCACATGGGCGCCGGGCGTTCGTCGTTGTGGTCCCATTCGACCGACCAATCCAGCCATTCCAGGATGCGATCAATCACGATGCCCGTGAATCCCCACACGGTAACGGTTTCCCCGGTCTCGTTCACGCGAACGTCGAACGCCGGTGACTTGTAGGTCTGGTTCCCGCGGGTCACGGTCGCGTAGTAACGGTGGGCCGGGTTGATCAGATCAAGCACGGGAACCCGGAAAACGAGGGAGGACTCCGCGTGATCGACCACGTCCACCTCGGACTGGCTCTGCCACCACCCGATGACCGGGGTGACCATGTGATTGCTGATCGGCAGCGGCACGGGGTTGAGGGTTCCGAGCACTTCCACGCCCTGGGGATCCAGCCCGGTTTCCTCGTGGGCCTCGCGCAGCGCACCGCGCACGTGCGGTGCGCTCACCTCACCGCCGGGCACGGTCATGACTTCGCCGACGTCACCGTCGGGCGGGTCCAACCGGCCGCCCGGGAAAGCTACCTGCCCGGGGTGTGAGCGGAGGGTGGCCGAGCGCTGCACGAGCAGCACGTCCAGGTCCCGGCCGGGGCCTTCACCGTGCTCGTGGTATCGGGAGGGAATCTCGTCCAGAGCACCGAACAGGATCAACACCGCGGATTGCCGGTAGTCGTCGGTGAGCTTTCCGATCCGCCAGGGCTCGCGGTCCTCCATGTACACCGTGTGCCCCTCTTGGGCCAGCGTCAACAACTGCTCGCGAGCATCCACGGAGCCGGGCGAGGTGGGTTTCATGGTTATCCTTTCGCGGTTCACGCGCTGAGCATGTGCCCCTGGGCCCGCAGCTCGCGTCGCGTGGCCCCGTTCATGTACCGGTCCAGCAGTTGCTCACGGCCGGGTTTCAATTCGTAGGCCAGCAGCTTGCGCGCCACCTGCGGGTCCGTGGGTCCTGCACCGTACGAGGGGCACAGGTCCGCGATCGGGCACACTCCGCACGCCGGTTTCCGGGAGTGACAGATGCGCCGCCCGTGATAGATCAGCTGATGAGACAGTTCGGTCCACACAGTGGCCGGGAACAGGGCGGTGACATCTCTTTCGACCTTGACCGGGTCCTCCTGGGTGCTCCAGCCGAGTCTGCGCGCAAGGCGCCCGAAGTGCGTGTCAACGGTGACACCGGGTACCCCGAACGCGTTGCCCAGCACCACGTTGGCGGTCTTGCGCCCCACGCCCGGCAGCGTGACCAGGTCCTTGAGTTTCCCGGGCACCGCGCCGTCGTATTCGTCCACCACCCGGTTGGCAAGTGCTTGGATGGACCGCGCCTTGGAGCGGTAGAAGCCCAGTGGCCGCACGATCTCCTGCACCGATTCGGACTCGGCCTCGGCCAGCTCTCGGGGTCCGGGGTAGGTCGCAAACAGGATGGGCGTCACCGAGTTCACGCGCACGTCGGTGGTCTGCGCGGACAGCACCGTGGCCACGAGAAGTTGCCAGGCGTCGTCAAAATCCAGTTCGGCCACCGCGTACGGGTAGGTTTCGGCGAGAATCCGCCGGATTTTCCGTGCACGGCGGGTCACGGACAACGGGCTTTCCTCCCCCGCCCGACGACGCCGCGCGGCCGCCTTGGCCGCCTCATCCGGGGACACGTAACGGATGTGCTCGGCGGCTGCGGGGTTGTCCATAGTCTCGATCATGCTGGGCCGGGCACCCCGGGTCAAACCCGTTCGGCGACCCCGGGGGGTCACACGATGACTTGATATTTCGCGCCCGCGATTCGGTTGGATGTGGCACCGAAATGTCTACTACGCTGGACTTAAATGTGAACTGCGCCACGCAGGGAGTACTTGCGCGGCCAATGGCCATGAAGCAACACACTAAGGAGCGCCATGTCTCAGGACTCGAACTCAACAAAGCAGCGCACGTACGCGCCCAGTCAGGAATTTGCCTCGCAGGCCAACGCCACCGCGGACCTGTACACGCAGGCCGAGGAGCAGGGTGAGGAGTTCTGGGCGAACCAGGCCCGCGATCTGTTGAGCTGGTCCACCCCGTTCAACTCCGTCCTGGACTGGTCCAACCCGCCGTTCGCCAAGTGGTTCGAGGACGGCAAACTCAACGCGGCGTACAACGCCGTGGACCGTCATGTGGAGGCCGGCAACGGTGACCGCGTGGCGTTGCACTTCGAGGGTGAGCCCGGGGACAGCAAGTCCTACACCTATTCGGAACTCAAGGATGAGGTGTCCAAGGCCGCGAATGCCATGGAGTCCCTGGGGGTGTCCAAGGGCGACCGCGTGGCCGTGTACATGCCCATGATCGCCGAGGCCGTGATCACCATGCTGGCCTGCGCCCGCATCGGAGCAATCCATTCCGTGGTCTTCGGCGGTTTCTCCGCGGACGCGCTGCGTTCGCGCATTGACGACGGCGAGGCCAAGCTCGTGGTCACCGCGGACGGTTCCTACCGGCGCGGCAAGCCCACCCAGCTCAAACCCGCCGTGGACGAGGCCCTGTCCAAGGGCGGCAAGAGCGTCAAGCACGTGCTGGTGGTCAAGCGCAACGGCAGCGATGTCCCCTTCGAGAACGGTCGCGACGTGTGGTGGCACGAAGCTCTCGAGGCCGCGAGCACGGAACACACCCCGTCCGAACAGGGCGCCGAGGATCCCCTGTTCATCCTTTACACCTCCGGCACCACCGGTAAGCCCAAGGGCATCCTGCACACCACCGGTGGCTACCTCACGCAGGCCGCGTACACCCACAAGAACGTGTTCGACCTCAAGCCCGAAACGGACGTCTACTGGTGCACCGCTGACGTCGGATGGGTCACCGGACACACCTACATCGCTTACGGCCCGCTGCTCAACGGCGCGACCCAGGTGATTTACGAGGGCACCCCGGACTCCCCGCACCGCGGCCGGTTCTGGGAGATCGTGCAGAAGTACGGCGTGACCATCCTGTACACCTCCCCCACCGCCATTCGCACCATGATGAAGTGGGGCGAGGAGATTCCCGCCGAGTTCGACCTGAGCTCGCTGCGCTTGTTGGGCACCGTCGGCGAGGCCATCAACCCGGAGGCCTGGACCTGGTTCCGCAAGTACATCGGCGCCGAGAAGTGCCCCATCGTGGACACCTGGTGGCAGACCGAGACCGGCGCCATCATGATCTCCCCGCTCCCGGGCGTCACCGAGACCAAGCCGGGTTCCGCGCAGATCCCGCTGCCCGGTATCGCCGTGGACGTCGTGGACGACGCCGGTACGTCCCTGCCGAACGAGACCGACGGCTTCCTGGTGGTCCGCAAACCATGGCCGTCCATGCTGCGCACCATCTGGGGCGACGACGATCGATTCGTCAACACCTACTGGGCCCAGTTCGGCGACAAGTACTTCGCCGGTGACGGCGCCAAGCGCGATGCGGACGGGGATGTCTGGATCCTGGGCCGCGTGGACGATGTGATGAACGTGTCCGGCCACCGCCTGTCCACCCCGGAAATCGAGTCCGCACTGGTTTCGCACCCGTCCGTGGCGGAGGCCGCGGTGGTCGGGGCCGCGGATGAAACCACCGGCCAGGCCGTGTTCGCGTTCGTGATCCTCTCCGATCACGCGACCACCGAGGCTCGGGATGAAACCGAGCTCTCCGAGGAGATCCGCGCGCACGTGGGCAAGGAGATCTCCCCGATCGCCAAACCCAAGAAGGTCCTGATCGTTCCGGAGCTGCCCAAGACCCGTTCCGGCAAGATCATGCGTCGTCTGCTCAAGGACGTCGCCGAGGATCGCCCCGTGGGCGATGTCTCCACCCTGGCGGATCAGACGGTCATGCAGCAGATCGTGGATTCGCTCGGCACCAAGTAGCCGGTCGCTCACGCCGACCGACGACGCCGCTCGGTGGCCTTTCGCTTGAATTGGCCACCGAGCGGCGTCGTCGTCGTGAAGTCGTGTTGAATGGAGCCATGAGCGAGCTCCCGATTTTCGTCCTGAACGGCCCCAATCTGAACACCCTCGGAACGCGCAAGCCCGAGATCTACGGGCACACCACGCTGAGCGATGTGGAGGCCAACGTGCGGGCGAAAGCCTCAGAATTCGGGTTGGACGTGGTGTTCGAACAATCCAACTACGAGGGCCAGATCGTCGAATGGATCCACCGGGCACGCACCGAGGCCTGCGGGATCGTGATCAACCCCGCGGCTCTGACCCACTATTCGATCGCCATCCACGACGCACTGGAGATGTGTGAAATCCCCATTGTGGAGGTCCACATCTCCAATGTGCACCGCCGGGAATCCTTCCGACACGTCTCGTACGTGTCCCCGCAGGCCACGGCCGTGATCGCCGGGGCCGGCGTGCTCGGCTACGAGCTGGGTGTTCAGGTCGTGGCCCACGAAATGGCGAAGTAGTCGGTCAGCGCCTCGCTCGTGACATCAGGAGAGCACGCATTCGCCGGTGGAAGCCGGCGCGGTTGACCCGCCGGTGGCTTCAAGGATGTCGGTGACCTGTTCCATGGGGATCGCGTAACCGGCTTCGCCCTCCACTGCCTTGGCGAAGATCACGCCCACCACGTTGCCGTTGGCGTCCAACATCGGTCCGCCGGAGTTGCCCTGTTCCACGCGACCGGCAATCTGGATGATGCTACGCGACAGGGTCTCGCCGGTGGTCACGTTCTGGACGGGCGCAACCGCTTCACCCTGGATCGTGGCCGGACGCACCGTGTACGGGCCGCCCAGGGGGTAGCCCGCGAACGAGACCTGCTGGCCGCGTGCCACGGAGTTACTCAACGACAAGGGGGCCTCCGGTAGATCCGGGGCGTAGAGCACGGCGAGGTCCGCGGCGTCGTCGTACTGGACGGCCTGAGCTTGGTAGACGCGACCGTCACGGGTCTGAACCACGGGCTGATCGACACCGGCCACCACGTGGGCGTTGGTGACAACCAGGCCGGAAGCGGCCACGAAACCGGAACCCGTCTGGTTCTGGGCGCACTGATCGGCGGTGCCGTAGACCTGCACGACCGACTGGCCCGCGGCTTCGACAGCGCTGGAATCCGAGGTCTGCTCGGGCTCGGGGGCATCCTCGACCGGGAACAGCAAGGAGTCGAGCTGACGGATCCCCTGTGACCCGCTGACCGTATCCCGGGTGTGGGTCATCGCCTCACGCACCGGTTCCGGGGTGTATTTTTCAATGGTGCGCAACACCGAGGAGCCCGCCACCTGTTGAGACAGCGAGGGGATACCCAACTGGCCCACCAAGGAACCGAGCAGAGCCAACACGATGGCCGCGACCACAACATTCAGGACCCCACCGCCAATGCGGTCCAACACCCCCAAACCGGTCTTTTCGGTCAGGCGTGCCAAGAAGTTTCCGACCACGCCACCCAGCAGCTGCCCGAGGACCAGTAAGCCCAACACGGTGACGAGCACAAACGGAATGCGCAGTTCGGAACCGACCTGCGCCGAGATCCACGGCCCCGCCCAGAACGCGGCCACCGCGCCGAGTACGAAACCCACCAGCGAGGCGAGGGAACGGAAGAAACCCCTGGACAGCCCAGCGATCAAGTATCCCACCAACACCATCACCAGGATGATGTCCAGCAGGTTGAGGGCCAGGTCCATGAACGTCCTTCTTCGTCGCGCCGCAGACCGCGGGCGGTCAACAAGTAGTTAGTGAGCTTAGGGGTCAGGTCTGAGAAAACAGTGAACTCGGACCGTGCGTTACGCTAATCACAGACCGACATAAAACCGTCATACGTTGCGTTCACACTCAGCGCAAGCGCTTGTCAGCCCCGTGAAGTGTGAAACTCGTTACGATGGTGACAAATAGCGCTCTCGATCGGCGCACCCCCAACTGTTGAGGAGAACCACCTTGGATACCGACGTCCTCCGCCGCGCCCCACTGTTTGCTTCACTGGACGATGAGGCTTTTGCCGCGCTGACCGAGGAGATCACCGAGGTTGACCTCTCCCGCGGCTCCGCCCTGTTCTACGAAGGCGACCCCGGGGATCAGCTGTACTTCATCGTGTCCGGCAAGATCAAGCTGGGCCGCACCGCCAGCGACGGCCGCGAGAACCTGGTGGCCATCATGGGCCCCGGTGAGATCTTCGGCGAAATGGCCCTGTTCGACCCGAGCCCCCGGTCGACCTCCGCCACCGCGGTGTCCGAGACCCGCCTGGCCGGCCTCAAGCATGAGAACCTGCGCAAGGTCATCACCCGCTCCCCCGAGGTCTCGGCCCAGTTGCTGCAGGCCCTGGCCCGCCGCCTGCGTCGCACCAATGAAAACCTGGCCGACCTGGTCTTCTCCGATGTTCCCGGCCGCGTGGCCAAGGCCCTGCTGGATCTCGCGGACCGCTTCGGCCGCCCCGCCACGGACGGCATCCTGGTGGCTCACGAGCTCACCCAGGAAGAGCTGGCCCAGCTCGTGGGCGCCTCCCGCGAAACCGTGAACAAGGCCCTGGCGGAGTTCGTGCAGCGCGGCTGGATCCGCCTGGAAGCTCGCGCCGTGGTCATCCTGGACCTGCAGCGCCTCAAGCAGCGTTCACGCTAAGACTCCGTGCCGGGGTCGCCTCTGACGCGCTGCCCCCACCGACGACGCCGCGGCACCCACTCGGGTGCCGCGGCGTTTCGTCTGCGGCCGTCCCGGTTCGTGAGACGGCCCGTGCGCGGTGGATTCGGTGCTGCCTGCCCACGGGAGGCGTCAGCGTGTGAGCATCGGTATCAGCTCTTGAGCACCAGAACCGGGTCTCCGTCACGAACCTCGAGGGACGGGGTCCGGACGGTCAGGTCCCGGCGTGCGCTGAGGAAAGCGATCGCGGAACCCGCCTGCGCAATGAGCTCCAAAATCACCTGGACACCGGGGTTGGCCACTTCACCCAGGTCAAATTCCTGGCGTGAGCCGTGGTGCCCCGCGAAGAGCGCTGACACCGGCGATTCGCCGGGATTCTCCAGCAGGGTACCCGCGTCCACCCATCCCAGCCAGGCACCCTGACCACGGGGTTTCAGGGGTGCGCAGCGCTGGCCCACGGGAAGCACCGCGGCGAAGTACCGCAGATCCACCCGCTGGTGCACGAAGTCCGAGGTCATCCACCGCGCGAGGGGTCTGAGTAGCTCTGAGCGAAAAACGAACAACCTGTTGGCGAGCACCTCGGCGAAGGAGATGTCCAGTGCGCAGAGCTGCTCACGGGCCAGCATCCAGTCCGCTCCGTCGACATTTTCCGCCACGATGTCCCCCTCGGAACCCGCGAAGAGCAACCCCGTTTCCACAAAGGCGCGGCGCGCCGCGGCCACGACCGCGCGACGTGACAGGCCGATGTCCTCGGAGCCGAGCCGTTTGGCCCACTCGGTGGGGCGGGGCCCGGACCACACCAGGGGCTCGTCGTCGCTGGGTTCCAGGAGACCGCCCGGGAAGGACAGCTGCCCCAATGAAGGCCGCTCCGGGCGGTGCAGCATGAGGGCCTCCACACCGCGCTCACCGTCGCGCACCACCACGACGGCGGCCGCGTGCCTGGGGGCCGAGCCGTGGATTCCCACGCCCCGGTCCAGCCAGGCCAACGCGGCCTTCCGGTGCGCCAGCGGAACGTGAAACAGCCGTTCAGAGGATCCGCGAGCGGCTGGGTCAGCTGAACTCGACAATCAGTTCGACCTCCACGGGCGAGTTCAACGGCAGCACGCTCACACCCACCGCCGACCGAGCGTGTCGACCTGCCTCGCCAAAGATGTCCCCCAGGAGGGTCGATGCGCCGTCGATGACTCCGGGCTGACCGTAGAAATCGGGGGCGGAGGCCACGAAACCGGTGACCTTCACCACCCGCACCACGCGGTCCAGGTCTCCGATCTGCGCCTTCACGGCGGCCACGGCGTTCAGTGCGCACCGTGCGGCCAATTCGTGGGCGCGCGCCGGGCTCACGTGATTCTCGCCCTCGGTCTCACTGACCACCCCGGTGGCGGGCAGAGCGCCGTCAATGAACGGCAACTGACCGGCTGTGTAGACGTACTTGCCGGAGACCACTGCCGGTGCGTATGCCGCGACGGGCGCGGCGACCTCGGGCAGGGTCAGACCCAGCTCCGCAATGCGGTCATCCAGTGAACTGCTCGTTGTCATGACGGGCCCTTTCGGTGCGGGTCGATCAGTTCTTGGGTCGTTTGAAATAGGCAATGGGATTGGTCTGGACCGGGGCATTGACGTTGGCGGCCGGCACATCCGCGGCCTGGGTGCCCGGCAGGACGGTCACCAGCTCCCAGCCGTCGTCACCCCAATTGTCGAGGATCTGCTTAGTAGCGTGAATCATGATCGGAACGGTTGCGTACTCCCAAGTGGTCATGGTCACCACCCTAGTGCCAGCCCGGGGCGGTGTCCCTTCACCGGTTGCTGATCACCCCCTGTGACTGTGCTCTCCGGTGCGCCCTTGCTTCCAGCCCTGGCTTGTACACTGGCGCAATGGCATCACGCAAGAACTCGGACTCCGAGCCCGCCTCGGTCTTCGGCAATGTTGTGGCTTTCCTCGCCACCGCAGTCGTCGCAGGCATCGTGGCGGCAGGGCTACTCGTACCCCCCGCAGCAGCAGCCGGCATGGCGGCCAACGCATCCATTGGTTGGTTCAAGTCCCTCCCCGATGAAATGGAGATGGGGCCGCTGTCCCGTTCCTCCACGGTGGTGGCTCGCGACGGAACCGAGATTGCTACCTTCTTCGCGCAGAACCGGGAACCGGTTGCGCTGGAGGACATGTCCGAGGACATGCAACACGCCATCCTGGCCATTGAGGACCGTGAGTTCTACGACCACGGTGGTGTCGACGCCGGCGGCATCGTTCGCGCCATGGGTAACAACATCTTGCGCCCCAGCGCCCGCCAGGGCGCCTCCACCATCACCCAGCAGTACGTGAACAATCTGTTGATCGACCAACAGGTGCGCGCCGGTGAACAGGCCAGCACCATTGGCTCGGACAAGGGCGTGGTGGACAAGATCAAGGAGATCAAGCTCGCGCTGTCCATGGAACAAGAAATGTCCAAGGACGAGATCCTGGAGGGCTACCTCAACATTGTGTTGTTCGGTGGCCAGAACTACGGGGTTGAAGCCGCCGCCCAGTACTTCTGGGGGATCCCCGCTTCGCAGCTGAACGTCCAGCAGTCCGCCACTTTGGCCGGCATGGTGCAGTCCCCCAACTACTACAACCCGCAGGTCAACCCGGAGGCCTCCGAGCAGCGCCGCAACCTGGTGTTGGACACCATGGTGCAGACCGGTGCCATCACGCAGCAGGAACATGATCAAGCTGTCGCGGCTCCTCTGGATCTGGACATTCACACCACCAACTCGGGGTGTTCCGCCGCGGCAACCGCTCCCTATTTCTGCGATTACGTGCAGAACGAGGTCCTGCAGTCCGAGGCCTTCGGTGCAACCCCCGATGAGCGTCTGGCCACCCTGCAGCGCGGCGGTCTGACCATTCACACCACTCTGGACATGGACGCTCAGCGTGTCGCGGAGCGCGAAGTCGAGAAGACCCAGCCGCGTGACAACAACCCCGACAACGTCTCCACCGCTCTGGTGTCCTTGGAACCCAAGAACGGCCACATCGCCGCCATGGCCCAGAACACTTCCTACTCCGGTGAAGAGGGTGCCTCGAACACCACCTACAACTTCAACGTGGACACCACCATGGGTGGTGCGGGTGGCTTCCAAGTGGGCTCCACCTACAAGCCGGTCACGCTGGCCCAGTGGATCAACGCCGGCAAGGGCGTGAAGGCGACCATTGACGCGCGTCGTACGAGTTACCCCGCCGACTTCAAGTGGACGGCGTCCTGCCTGCCCGGAGGGGTGAAGTACGAGCCCGGCGAGGACGGAAACGGCCTCTCGTTCCAGAACGCGACGCGTGGCTACGAGCGTCAAATGCAGGTGGACTACGGCCTGTACAACTCGATCAACTCCGCATTGTTCGCGATGGCCGCGGATCTCGACCTGTGCGACATCGGAGAAATGTCCGAGGATCTGGGCATCCACGACGGTAAGACCGGAGAACCGGTCGACACCACGATCTTGTCCTCCCTGCTGGGTGGCTCCGTGGACATCGCTCCCATGACCATGGCCCGCGCGTTCTCCGCCTTCGCCAACGACGGCGTGTTGTGCGAGGTGCGTTCCATGACCAAGGTCGAGGACTTCACCGGGAAAACCTACGAGATTCCCGCGGACAAGTGCGAACGTGCCATCAAGGAAGAAGTGGCCCAGGGCGTGAACTACACCCTGGAGCAAGTCCTGACTCGCGGTTCCGGCTATCAGCGTGACATCGGCCTGTCCGGGGCCTCCGCGGCCAAGACCGGCACGACCGACAATTCCACCCAGACGTGGATGATGGGTTACACCAAGGGCCTGTCCACTGCGTCCTGGGTCGGTAACTACGAGCTCGGTTCGCGGTCATTGAACGGCCTGTCGATCGGTGGCCGAACGGGAGGCACCGGCACCGACTGGGTCGACGGTTCCACGTACGCCGGTGAACAGTGGCAGAACTTCATGAACGAGGTGGCCCGCGATTACGACACGTCCCAGTTCTCGGATCCGCCGTCCAGCGTGCTCTCCACCAATAAATGAGTCCCGTGAGTAACGGTGCCCGCGCAGCCGCGGTACTGACCGCAGGGCTAGCAGCTGCGGGCGCGGGCACCGCCGCGTGGGCGGTGTTCGGTGAACGGCATCGGTTCCAGCTGCGGCAGGAGACGGTGCGGATTCTGCCCGCCGGCTCCAGGCCGCTGCGCATCCTGCACCTTTCGGACCTGCACACGGTCCCCGGCCAAGAAGCCAAGAAGCGCTTTGTCCAGTCACTGGCGGCGTTGCGGCCGGATCTGGTGATCGACACCGGTGACAATCTCTCGCATCTGCGAGCGCTGCCGTACCTGCTGGACATCCTGGATCCCTTGTTCGAGTTCCCGGGCGTGTACGTGCCGGGCTCCAACTGCTACTTTGCGCCCCAGCCCAAGAATCCCCTCCGGTACCTGTGGCGGACCACGGCCAGCGAAGATCCGGTGGACAACACGCGGCTGCCCACCGAGGACATGCACCGCGCGTTCGACGCCGCCGGGTGGACGGGCCTGATCAATCGCCACGATCGCCTGCGCGTACGAGACACCGTGCTCGATTTCTCGGGCGTGGACGATCCGCACCTTGCGTATGACCGTCACCCCGGCTTTCCGAAGACACCTTCCGGTGACGACGCCGCCGCCCTCCGCATCGGTGTGGCGCACGCCCCGTACCTGCGGACCCTGGACCGATTCGTCGAGGACGGCGCGGATCTCATTTTCGCGGGTCACACCCATGGCGGTCAGGTTTGTCTTCCCGGCGGTCGTGCCCTGGTGAGCAACTGCGATCTGGATCCCGCCATCTGCAAGGGCCTGATCCATCACCAAGGTGTTCCGGTGAATATCTCTCAGGGGCTCGGGGAATCCCGTTTCGCCCCCGTGCGCCTGTTCTGCCCGCCCCAGGCGGTTCTGCTCACGCTCACGGACTGAGCGACACCGCCTCGCGCTTGTCGGCCTGTGGTCTTACCATGGGTGTTAGCACCCTCACACCCCGCAGGAGCATCGCATGAGCGCACCCGTCCAGGAACAGTCCATCACCGCCACCGAGCGATTCGTGGCGCAGGTACGCGAGGCGTGCGGTGCGAGCGCGATTGCCGAAAGTGAGCTGGAACGACGAGTTCTGGCCCACGATGCGTCCCACTACCTGCTGCAACCCCAAGCCGTGGTGCGCCCTCGAGATGCTGCGCACGTGGGCCATGTCTTTGCCGCTGCGGCCCGGCACGGAGTGGACCTCACATTGCGGTCGGGTGGTACGTCGCTGTCCGGGCAGGCCGTCACCGATCAGGTTCTGGTGGACACCCGCCGGCACTTCCGCGACGTCGAAGTGCTGGACGGCGGCGCCAGGGTCCGCGTTCAGCCCGGGGTCACCATTCGGCAGGTCAACGCCCGCCTGGCACCCCACGGGTACAAGCTGGGCCCGGATCCGGCCAGTGAGGCCGCATGCACCGTGGGTGGAGTGGTGGCCAACAACTCCTCGGGTATGGCGTGCGGCACCGAGTTCAACACCTACCGCACCCTTGAAGCCATGACGGTGGTGCTGCCCTCCGGAACGGTGCTCAACACCGCCGATGCGGACGCGGGCGCCCAGTTGCGCGCCGCCGAACCCGAACTCCACGAGGGACTGCTCCTGTTACGGCAACGCGTCATGGCGAACCCCGAGTCGGTGCGCACCATTGAGCGTTTGTTCGCCATGAAGAACACCATGGGTTACGGGCTCAACGCGTTCGTCGACTTCGAGGAACCCGTGCGGATCCTCGAGCACCTCATGATCGGCTCGGAGGGCACGCTGGGTTTTGTGGCCCAGGCGGTGTTCCGCACCGTCCCCATTCATCCGTTCGTGGCCACCGGCCTGCTCGTGTTCCCCACGGTGGTGGCGGCCACCAGCTCCGTGCCGCAACTGGTGGACGCCCACTCCGCCACGGTCGAGTTGCTGGACGCTACCTCGTTGAAGGTCTCCCAGCGCACCGGTCAGGCTCCCCCGGTGATCATGAACATTGCCGTGGACCAGCAGGCCGCGTTGCTGGTCGAGTACCAGGCGGATTCGCACGCCGAGGTACGGGACCAGGCCGGCGCGGCGTCGTCGTTGTTCGCGGACCTGGGGCTCGAGACCCCCGCGCAGCTGACCACCGACCCCGGGGAACGCGCGAGCCTGTGGACCGTGCGCAAGGGCCTGTACACGACCGTGGCGGGCAACCGACCGACCGGTTCCAACGCGCTGCTCGAGGACATCGTGGTGCCGGTGTCGCAGCTGGGCGGGACGTGCGAGGAACTGACCGCGCTGTTCGACGCGCACGGCTACGAGGATTCCGTGATCTTCGGGCACGCCAAGGACGGCAACGTGCACTTCATGCTCAACGAGCAGTTCACGGACCCTCAGCAGCTCAAGCGCTACGAACGGTTCACCGAGGACATGGTGGATCTGGTCCTTGATCGCGGCGGCGCGTTGAAGGCCGAGCACGGAACCGGGCGCATCATGGCGCCGTTCGTGCGGCGGCAGTACGGCGACGAACTCTACGAAGTGATGCTCGAGCTCAAACACCTGATCGATCCGGAGTACCGCTTCAACCCGGGCGTGATCCTCACCAATGACCCCACCGCGTATCTGCGCGACCTCAAGACGGCGCCCACCGTGGAGGAAGAGGTCGACCGCTGCGTGGAGTGCGGTTATTGCGAGCCCGTGTGCCCCTCGCAGAACCTCACGCTGACCCCGCGGCAGCGGATTGCGGGTCGCCGCGAGATCGCGGAGGCGGAGCACGCCGGGCACCGGGCGTTGGCCGCGCGGCTGTCCCGCGAATACGACTACGCCGGCCTGGACACGTGCGCCGTGGACGGCATGTGCGTGACCGCCTGCCCCGTACACATCAACACGGGAGACCTGGTCCGTCGGTTGCGCGCGGAGAATCACTCCAAGGTGGCGGATGCCCTCTGGGCGGGTCTGGCGCGGTCCTGGTCCGTGACGGCCCCCGGTGCCGCCTTCGCGTTGTCCGTGGCCAACCGGCTGCCCGCGGTGCTGCCGGTCAGTGCGACCGCGGTGGCCCGGGCGGCCCTGGGCGCGGACAACGTTCCGCAGTACAAGCCCCAGCTCCCGGCGGGTGGCCGTTCACGGGATTTCTTGACGACGTCGCCCGCGAATGTTTCCGCCGAACAAGCCCGTGCCGTGTTCTTCCCCGCGTGCATCGGGACCATGTTCGGAACGGTCGAGGGTGCCGGCCCCTCCGTCTCGGAGGCTTTCCTCAAGCTGTGCCGGCGGGCCGGAGTGGGCGTGAGCATTCCCCAGGGCATCACGGCCACGTGTTGCGGCACTCCGTGGAAGTCCAAGGGCCTACCCACCGGCTACAAGACCATGTCCCACCGCACGTTGGAGACGCTGTGGGAGGCTTCCGATCACGGCCGGCTGCCGATCGTGTGCGACGCGTCCTCGTGCACCGAAGGGCTGGAAACCATGCAGCAGTTGGCTCAGGAGACCGAGAAGTACGCGCCGTTGCGCTTTGTGGACGCCGTGGAATTCGTCTCGGAGCACGTGCTGGATCGGCTCACGGTGTCCGACCCGGTGCGCTCGATGGCCGTGCACCCCACCTGTTCCTCTGTGCAATTGGGCATCAACGATCACCTCATGCGCCTCGCCGGCGCGGCCGCTGAACGGGCCACGGTCCCCTTCGCCTGGGGTTGCTGCGGGTACGCCGGTGACCGTGGAATGCTGCACCCGGAACTCACCGCGGCCGCCACGGCCCCGGAGGCCGCGGAGGTCAACGCCACCCACTACGACGCCTATGTCTCCCTCAACCGCACGTGCGAACAGGGCATGACCGAAGCCACCGGCAAGGCCTACGAGCACGTGTTGCAGGTACTCGAGCGCGCGAGCAGGTGACGGGAGGCCGGGACGGTGCAGAGCGGCGTCGTCAGATTTCATGGCGCGGGTGCGCCACGGCTCGGGAGGCTGCCCGCGCCACGGGGACGGTCGAGACAAGGCATACGACCACACCGAAGGCCAAGCATGCAATGAAACCCCTGACCGGGCCGATCCCGAAGACCTCCCCCACGAACGGGCCCAGAACCGCAAGGACGAACGGCACCGCAAAACCGGTGTAGGTCAGGGTGTAGAAGACGCCGATGAGCGCCCCCAGTTCATGTGGTTCGGCGATGATCTCCACCTCCCGCAGACCGGAAACCATCATGATGCCGTAGCTGCACCCCAGGATGATGGCGGCGGGAACCACCAGAAGTGCGCTGCCCAGCTCGACGGCGATGCCGCCGACCAGCAAACCCACGCTCGCGGCACCCAGGCCGACGACCGACAACGGCAACCAGCCGCGCGAGGCGAGTTGCGCGGCGACCGGCTGGATGAAGACACCCGAAAACATGCCCACACCGGAGATGAGACCGAGGTAAGCGATCGGATACGCGACGTTGTCCGTCACGAAACCCGGGATGCTCGTGAACGCGACCGTGGCCGTGCCGAAGACCCACGGGGCCCACGCGGCGACCGCCCAGAAGAACCGGCCCGTGAGCGCGATCCGCGGAACCAACGGGGGCCGTGTGACGCGCCCCGCCGCGGGGAACTGGGTTTCGGGGACACCCCACACCAGCGGGACGGTCACGAGGACCAGTGCAATGTGCAGCAAATACGGCGTGACCTGCGGGGCGGGCACGAACTGGGCGAATTGCGCGGCGATCAAGGGCCCTCCGCCGAAGCCCGCGGACAGCACGATCGTGGCACGCCGCGGGCCCGCAGACGGCCGGTCGACGGACAGTTGTTTGATCCACGCAGACCCCGAGGACATGGCCATGCCCACCCCGAAGCCCATGATCCACCGGCCCACGTACAGTACCCATTCGGGGGCCTCACTACCTGCCGCGAGGATGCCCGAGGCCACAGCGACAAGGATCAGCGCCGGCCGAACGACTGCGCGGCGCCCGTAGTGGTCGGAGATGGGACCGAAAATCAGCAGCGCGGGCACCAGCCCCGCGGCGTAAATACCGAACATCGCGGTCACGGAAGCTTCGGAGATGCCGTCCTGATCGCGGTAAACCTTGAGCATGGGCGCGAACAGGTTGGTGCCGAACCCCACCGCGAACATCGCGAGCCCCACGCGGATCCAGGTGCGAGAAGTGATGGCGCTGTCCCGGGACGGGGAGTTCGTGTCACCGGTGGCGGGCCGCGCAGTCATATAGGGGACCTTACCCGTGCTGCTCGACACCGTGGTCAGTGAGTCGCCCACGATGATCCAGCGCACCGATCCTTGGATTTCACAATCCCACTTGTGGCCCGCTATGCTGAAGCAGTTGTTTGCGGGTACGCCTGCCAACATCGGGATGTGGCGCAGCTTGGTAGCGCGCGTCGTTCGGGACGACGAGGTCGCAGGTTCAAATCCTGTCATCCCGACCAAATCTCCCCTTGCCATCACTGATCGTGACGGCAAGGGGATTTTTCATTGCCCCGGTTCGCGACCCAGATGACTTAATAAGTCCTTAGCCCACAATTAATTTCGCGTTCGGATTGAATTTTGCATTCGCACACGCGTACTGTGAATTCTGGGAACACAGCCATCTAGAGAGCTGTGAAGCATTATTTCATCGGGCGTTCATCCGGCGGGGGCCGAGAACGTGTTCCGATTTCATTGGGGGAACATCTTGGGGTCCATAAAGTCCTTGGTTCATGACGCCTACAGTCGGCGCCGAACCGCAATCATCCTGACCGCGCTACTGCTGACAGCCCTCATTCCGGGCATCGTGGATGGCCTGACTCGACCCGGCCTGACGGTATTGACCGTGGGGGGAGGCGTCCTGGTGCTTCTCACCGTCGCCTTGCTGGCACGGGACAGCACGCCGAGCCTTCCGGTTGGCGAGAGCAACTCATCCGTGAGTAACCGTGGCGGCATCAACTTGATGCTTTACCTGTCGCCGGTGATTTTTCTGAACATCGTCTTCCCGCTCGTGAGTCCTCACATGGCCGCGGCCACGGTGGGCGGTGTGCAACTCACCTACGTGGTGCTGGCATCCTCGATCACGGTGCCCTGGTTGGCCCAGGCTGCGTGCATGCCGGCATACCGTGCGATCGGCGGCCTCATGGCGGAGCGGGATATGCAGAAAATCACCCGCCGCTTCTGCGAGGTCTGGCCGGCCATGTTCACGCAAACCGTTCCTCTGGTGGCCGTGTTCGCACTCCCGCTGTGGCTGGCCACCGGGTGGTCCCTCCAGGCGATGGGCGCCTACCTGGCGTTGTGCGCCGCGCACGTGCTGTTCGTCCAGTCCCTGGTGCTGGCCAACGTCGGTGAGCGTCGCGGGTTGTGGGCCGTTGCCTGGGCCGCCTATGCGCTTTCGCTCGCGGTGGCCCCCACTCTGTGGATCTTGCCCCCGCTCCTGGCCGCGACCACTCAGATCGCCGCCATGGGCCGCAGCCTGACCCACGTCAAGACGTTCGAACGCCTCGGGCGCCGTAACTTCGCGGTGGACGTCGTACGGGGCCTGCTGCTCGGTTCCGTCCTGTGGGCGGACAAGTTCGTGCTGTTCCTCGTCACGGACGGAACGTTCCAGGTGGTCGTGGTCTTCATGGCCATGCTCCCCGCTGTGCTCGCCTACAACTTCTACTTCGTGAATCTCGCTCCGCACGTCGATCAGGCAGTGACCCGCCTTCATAAGGCCATCGAGCACGAGCCCCTTCCCGAAATGGCGTCCCGCTCCACCGTGCTCAGCTACATCGTGGATCGCTCGGTGCTGCGGACCGGTGCGGTGGGCATGGTACTGACGCTGGCGGCGTCGTTGTTGTTGGGCGGTTTGCAGCCCGAGAACGCCCTGTTGGCCGTGACCGTCTCCGTGGCCTCGTGGACCTTCATGATGCTCACGCTCCTCAGCTATGAGCTGGACTACATCGGCGAGAAGATCACCGCGCAGGTACTCGGCGCAGTGCACCTGGTGGCCGCCGGACTCGCCTTCACCGTGCTAGGCACCACAGGAGCGTACGCGCTGCTCCTGCTGGTCGACTTCGCCCTGGTCGTCGGGGCATGGGCCCTCTACAAGCGGCACTGGGCCAAGCCCGAGTACACGCTGTTCTGGCGTCACGCCACTTCCTGGTAGCCACACCCACCACCGCGTCCGATGCGTGCCCGCTCACTTCAGGCAGCACGGAGACGCCGCCCCGCCCGGGGTTCGACCGGGCCCACCGACGCGCTCTAGAGGAGCCTCTTCATGTACCCCTTTGTTCGTTCCCACGGTAAACACCGCGCCGCCAACCCTGCCTGCGATCTTGTGCCCGCGCAGGAACAGGCACAAAAGCACTACGAGGATGTGGACGTGGCCATCGTCATGGAATCCACATATCCGTACCTGAAGGGCGGCGTCTCGGCTGTCGTTCACGACATCGTGACGGGCAACCCCGACCTGAGCTACGGCATCATCCACATCGCCTGGGATGCCAGCCAGCCCATGGAAGACCTGTACGGCATGCCGGAGAACGTGAAGTGGGTGCGCGTGATCTTCCTCAGCATGCAGGAGCACCGCCACGATTTCATGGCTGTGCGCCCCAAGGACCTGAACATGAACTCCGCTGAGCGCACGCGGCTGTCGAATCGCCTCTTCGACGCTCTGTCCGCGCTCTCCGAGCACCGGGACACCGAGCCACTGTGGGAGCTGATCGACGAGGGCTTCAATGAGCGCACGCGTGAATACCCGCTGTGGGCGGTCCTCGGTTCGCAAGAGTTCATGCACGCGTTGACCGAGCGGATGCCGCAGCTCGGTATGTCGTTGTCCGAATCGTTCTGGACCCTGCGCGGTTTCTTCTCGCTGGCTCACGCGGTTCTCGGGGAAACCATGCCCCGCGCCCGCGTTTACCACGCGCACACCACCGGCTACGCCGCCCTGCTGGGTGCGGCCGCCGCACGCGACCACGGGACGTCCTTCCTGTTGACCGAGCACAACCTGTACGTGCGGGACACCGTCAACACGCTGCTGGACCGCAACATGGCGTTGTCGGTCACCTCCAACGATTACCGCACCTTCGATGTCCCCCCGGAGCACCGCGCCTGGATGGCCTGGTGGATCGAGATGGGTCACTTCTGCTATCCCAGCGCTGAGGTGGTCACCTACCTCTACCCCACCGCGATCACCGAGGCCGCCGAGCTGGGCGCGGACATCAACAAGTCCGTGGTCCTGCCCAACGGCATGGTCATCGAGGAATTCGAGGAGAAGTACCACAAGCGCCAGGATGCGGTGGAACGGATTGCGGCGAACCCTGGCGAGCACACATGGAAGCTCGTGTACATCGCCCGCGTGGTGCCCATCAAGGGGCTCATGGACCTGCTGTCGAGCATGGATCTGCTGCGCAAGGCCGGGTTCCCCAACCTGCACCTGGATGTCCTGGGCCCCACTGAGCACGTGCCCGAATACTACGAGGCATGCCTGGCCAAGATCGACAGCTTGGGTTTGCACGACATGGTGACCATTCACGGCACTGTGAACGTACGGGATATGCTCGACCAGTTCGATCTGCTGGTGCTGCCCAGCTACAACGAAGGTCAGCCCATCGTGGTTCTGGAGGCTATGGCCGCGGGCATTCCCACCGTGGGATCGGACGTGGGCGGCATGAGCCAACTGGTGGCGGACGACCTGGACACCAACGACGGTCGGACGTGGGGTGCGTGCGGCGAGCTGCTGTCCCCCGGCGATGTGGAGACCATGGCCCAGCGGATCCAGGCCGTGATCGGCGATGTGGACCGTTACCGTTCCTACTGCGGCAACGCCCGCGGGCGCGTGGAGGATTTCTTCCAGCTCCACGAGGTCATGTCCTCCTACAACAAGCTCTACCGGATGCTCGGGAACATGGGCGAGGAGCGCAACTTCGAATACGCAGCCGGGCAGTCGCTCATGGCCAGCGCCCATGTTTCCGGGCGCGCTTCGTGAGTGAAGTGACCGGGGTAGCCGACATCAACACCGCTGCCGCCGTCCCCGGAACGGGCGGGGTAGGCGCATGGATCCGCTACGGCTGGCCCATCAGCGCGGAACAGATCGACTTCGCGGCCGAACACTACCGCGCGGCCATTCTGCAGCCGTGGGAGCTGGAGGCGGCCGCGGAACTGAAGCGCCGCCGCCCGGACATGACCGTGCTCTGTTACAAGTGCCTGTCCTCAACCCGCAGCTACGAGCCCGGCCCGCTGTACAGCTCGGGGGTTTCCTACTCCGAGGCCCCGGATGATTGGTTCGCCCAGCGGCTTAACGGTGAACGGATCCAATGGGCCCGCTACGAGGGGCACTGGCAAATGACCGTGTGGTCCCCCGAGTACCGGAACCGCTGGGTTCGCAACGTCGTCGCCGAGCTGACCGATTCGCCCTTCGACGGCGTCATGGCCGACAACGACGTGTTCGACGACTACTACGGCCTGGACCTGCCCATCCGTGATGCCCGATCCATGACCGATTTCCGTGACGGCGTAGGAGAACTGGTACACACGGCTGGGCGGGCACTGAACGACGTCGGCAAAATCCTGGTGCCGAACATCGCCGAATCGCGGCGCGAACCCGGGCGCTGGGCACGTCACGCCGCCTACGGCGGCGGCTTCGAGGAGGTGTGGCTGGGATTCAGCCCCGTTGATCTCTTCGACCCGGAGACCACCGAGTCGCAGCTCCCCCAAGCCGACGGGCCCGGCCTGAGCATCCTGCGCGTTCCCACCGACGGCAACGACGAGCACCCCAATTTCGAGTACGGTCTGGCCGCGTTCTGGATCTTCGGCGCAGGTCGCGGCGCCTATTCCGCCACCGGCCACGACGACTACAGCCGCACTCAGCACGTCGCCCAGCTCGACTGGGACCTGGGCGAGCCGCTGGATGAACCAGTGCGGCGCGGCCACACCTGGTGGCGCGAATTCACGCACGGCTGGGCCGCGGTGAACTTCAATTCCGACCGCCGACGACGCCGCCGCGTGCGGGTACCCCGCGGCATGGTCGATGTGCAGGGTGATCCGGTCGGGCCCCGTCTGGTTCTTCATCCCCGCCGCGGTGTGGTGTTGCGGCGGGGGTGAGGACCAGGGACGGTCCTCCCGAACGGCATGTGATGGAATCAACCCATGACTGATCAGCAACGCCGACGTCCGTTCGCCCA
>NZ_JAUNPE010000133.1 GCF_030536815.1 Kocuria sp. | reverse complement strand
TCTACCGGTGCCTATCAGCGCTTCATCAACGTCAAGACCGGGGTGCGAACCCAGTACACGTGGACCCCACGCGGCGGTGTGAAAGTAAGCCGCGTGGGGTGAGTACGCCACCGGGGTCGGTGTCGATCAGTGAGCGACCGGTTCGGAGCCCTCCACCGTCACGCGAGTATTCTCCGGGGTGGACTTGCGCATGAAGAGCGTCAGCACGAACGCCACGGCGCCCAACCCGGTGGCTGTGAGGAAGGCCGCGTGGACGCCCGGGATTGCATCGGTCGTCGTGGAGCCGTCCGGGTTCTGGAGCACAGTGGTGCCTGCCTGCAGGATGCCCACCAACAACGCCGTACCGGCCGCACCGGCCACCTGCTGCAGGGTGGACAGCGTTGCCGAACCATGCGAGTACAGCGACGGCGGCAGCGGATTCAGCCCGGCGGTGAACGCCGGGGTGAAGATCATGGCCAGACCCACCGACATCGCGATCTGGAGCACAACGATCCACCACACGGCGGTGTCCGCCTGCAGCCGCGAGAAGTTGAACATGACGAACGTCAGCATCGCAGCACCCGGTACGGCCAGCGGCCGGGGGCCGTAGGCGTCGAACAGGCGCCCGATCACCGGTCCCAAGAGGCCCATGATCAGACCACCGGGCAGTAGGATCAGGCCGGTCTGGAGCGTGTCCAAGCCGCGGATGGTCTGCAGATACAGGGGCAATACGATCACGCCACCGAACAGGGTCATCATGGCCACCGCCATCAGCGCCACGGACACCGTGAAGTCGCGGTGTTTGAAGGTGCGCAGGTCCAGGAAGGGATTGGCCTTGCGCTGCAGGTGGAGCTGGCGCAGGGCAAAGGCTGCGACGAGCAGAACACCCACCGTGAGAATCACTGCGCCACCGCCGGCGGAGGTCGCCCAGCCCATGAAGGAGTCGGAATCGCCGCCCTGCGTGCCACCGGCACCCACCGTGGAGAGGCCGTGCACCAACAGTCCGAAGCCGAACACGGACAGCGCCACCGAGAGCACGTCCAGTCGCAGGTCGCCACGTGAACCGACGTCCCCCAGACGGGTCACCCCGATGATCAAGGCGAGCACGGCAATGGGGAGAACGAACCAGAAAATACTGCGCCACGGAAAATGCGCCAGGATGAACCCGGAAATAGTGGGGCCCAGGGCCGGCGCCACGGAGATCACAATGGACACGTTGCCCATTACCAGCCCGCGGCGCTGCTTGGGAATCAACGTGAGGATTGTGGTCATCAGCAGCGGCAACATGATGGCCGAACCGAAGGCCTGGATGACACGAGCCACCAGCAGAATGGCGAAGCTGGGGGCCAGGGCGGCGAGCAATGTGCCCAGCGCGAAGGACCCCATGGCCAGGCCGAAGACGGCGCGCGTGGAAAACTTCTGCAGCAGGAAGCCGGTGGTCGGAATGACCACGGCCATGGTCAGCATGAATGCGGTGGCGACCCACTGCACGGTGGCCGCGTCAACGTGAAGGTCCTCCATCAAGTGGGGCAGCGCCACGTTCAAAATGGTTTCGTTCAGGATGACCACGAAGGCCGCGATCAGCAGAACGGCAATGGTTCCCATCGCGCCCGGAGCGGTCTGCGGTGGTTGCTCCGCGGTACCGCCCGATGCGGGTTGGGAGGGTGAAGAAGGCAAGAGTGATCTCCAACGTCTGAATGTCTTGAGGATGTGCCCGTTGGCAGATCTGTACCAGGGCCGTCAGCAAGAATAGCCATGGTGCCTTGCCGGTGGTTAACGGCCCTTGCGGCCCGAGAGCATCTGCCACATGAACTGGTGGGAACGCGCGTGCAGCGCAGCGGCTTGCCGGTTGTCCGCAGCCCCGGCGTGACCGCCGTCCGTGGCTTCGTGGAACCAAATGTTCTGGTGCCCCTGATCAATCATCTTGGCCGCCATCTTGCGCGCTTGCACCGGTCCCACGCGGTCATCGGAGGTCGCGGTCCAGATGAGCGTGGGCGGGTAGCTCATCACTTCGGACAGCAAATGATAGGGCGAGAACGTGCGAATGTACTCCCACTGTTCCGGCTGGTCCGGATCGCCGTATTCCGCGATCCACGATGCCCCGGCCGAGAGTTTGGTGTAGCGGCGCATGTCCAGCAGCGGCACACCGCATGAGATCGCACCGAACAGCTCGGGATAGGTGGTCAACATGTTTCCGACCAGCAACCCGCCGTTCGAGCCGCCGGCGCACGCGAGTTTCGGGGCGGTGCACACGCCACGGCGATGAAGGTCTTCCGCAACCGCCGCGAAATCCTCGTACGCACGGTGTCGGTTCTCCTTGAGCGCGGCGGTGTGCCAGGACGGTCCGTATTCGCCGCCGCCGCGAATGTTCGCGACAACGTACACACCCGTGCGGCCGCGATCATCCCTGCGGGTCAGCCATGAGATTCCGGTGGCCCCCGAATAACCCGGGGTCCGGGAGACCTCGAAGCCGCCGTAGCCGCTGAGCAACGTGGGATTCAGGCCGTCGAGTTCCAGCTCGCGCGGGCCCACCCGGAAGTACGGCACCTTTGTGCCGTCCGCCGACACGGCGAAATGCTGGGTCACCTCGAGTCCTTGCGCGTCGAAGAACGACGGCGCTCGCTTCAGGATCGTGGGCTCGCTCGCCTCGCGCGCGGCGGCGGCGTCGTCGTCGGCGTCAGCGCCGTGCCCCGAGAGATCGGGGAGGGAGCCGCGGCCCAGGGACGAAGGTGTGAGGAAGCCGGTGACCGAGAAGAAATAGTCATTGCCCACCTCGGGATCCTCGTTGTCCACGGCCCAGGCGGAGGCGCTGTGCAACGGGGGGATGCCGGGCAGGGCAGTGAGCTCCCACGCGCCGGGCACCGCGGAGTAGAGCGCGGAGGAGACATCGTGCAGGGTGTTGAGGATCAGGTGGTCACGGGTCCAGGACCAGCCCTCCAAACTGGTGTGGGCGTCCGGGGTGAAGACCGGCTGCACGCTGCGATCGCCGCGCATGTATGCAGCAACATCGGCGGCGAGCAGGCAACCGGCGGGGTACTCGGTCCCGTTCAGTTCCAGCGTGTGGCGCGGGCGCATCAGGAGCCATTGCTTGTGGAGATCCACGCTCACGGTGGGGTCCAGGTCCAGCTCGACCCACTGCTCGTCGCTCCACACGTGTGTGCGCACCGTGAAGAAGTCCACCAGGTCCATGGCGATCACGCGTTCGAAGCCGGGGGTGTGGTCCTTGAGGACCGCGGCCTGGGCATGGTCCACGGGAACCTCGAAAATCACCGGCGCGTCCTTGACGTCCTGACCGCGGGAGACACGGCGCACCTGGCGTGGATACGAGGACTCGGTCATGGAACCGGGACCGGTGTCAGTGGCCACGAACACGGTGTCCGCGTCCATCCAGGAGACCGAGGACTTGGCCGTGGGGACGTCGAAGCCACCGGTCACGAACTCCCGGGTTTCCAGATCGAATTCGCGTGTGCGCACGGCATCCCCGCCATCGGGGGACAGCCGGACCAGAGCGCGCCGCCACTGTCCGTCCGTGTACTGCGGGCGCAGCAGGTGCGCGCCGGAGAACACCCACTCCACGCTTTCGGTTCGAGCCAAGTGGTCAATATCCAACAGGACGTCCCACTCGGGGTCGTCACTGAGCCAGGACTCCCACGTGGTGCGCCGCCACAGTCCGCGCGGGTGCTGGGCATCGCGCCAGAAATTGTAGTAATACGGTCCGTGCTTGGTCACGGCAGGGATGCGCGAGGGGCTGTCCATCACGTCCAGGACGCGTTCGGTCATGGATTCCAGGTCCGGGCCGTCCAGCAGAGTGTCGGTGCGCCGGTTCTGCTCCCGCACCCACTCCATGGGCTGCTCACCATGGATCTCCTCGAGCCACAAGAACTCATCAGCGGGCTCTGTCTGCGGGCGGGCGGACGCGGTGGAAGTAGTGGCCATGGGCCCATGCTACGGGCGGGGTGAGACATGCACAGCTGGCTCGTTATCCTGGTGGTCATGGTGAGTCAGCGACGAGTGGTAGTGGTAGGTGCGGGCCCCCGGGGGTTGTCAGCTGTGGAACGGCTGACGGCGCGAGCGGCTCAGACCCGCGCCCGGGTGCACATCGACCTGGTGGACCCCTTCCCTCCCGGCGCGGGCCACGTATGGCGCACCGATCAGTCGTTGTTGTTCCTGATGAACACTCCTTCTTTGTTCCCCACTGTGATTGCTCCGGACGGCGCATTGGACGTGGACCCGCTGGCCGAGGTGCGGAACATGAGCTTCGACAGGTGGCGCCGCGGCGTCGTCGACGGTGACATCACGCCCGAGAACCCCCTGACCGAGGCGGAACGCGCGGCGTTGACCGCACTGACCGCTCAGGATTTCCCGCCCCGGGCCATTTACGGGCGGTACCTCGAATGGATTTTCGCAGCTCTCAACCGCCACTTGCCGGCGAACGTGACGCTGACCGTGCACCGGGCCGAGGCCGTGGACGCGTGGGTCCAGGACGAGGCCCGGCACCGCTACGCCGTGGAACTCGCCGGTGGTCAGTCGATCCCGGCGGACGCCGTGGTGCTCGCCCTGGGCCACTTGGACGCACATCTGCGCCCCGGTCAGAAAGAACTGGTGGACGGCGCGGCCGAACACGACCTCACGTACTGGCCGCCCACCGTGCCCGCCGATGCGTGGTGGAGCGAGGTGCCGGCGCAGGAAACCGTGCTCGTACGCGGCATGGGCCTGAATTTCTGCGACGCGCTCGCGCAACTCACCGAAGGCCGCGGCGGCACCTTTGAGCCCGATGTGGACAACCCTGGGCGATTGATTTATCGGCCCTCCGGCCGAGAACCGCACATTGTCGCGGGGTCCCGTAGGGGCACGCCGTATCGCGCCAAGCCGCAACTCGAGGGGTACTACGCGCACACCCTGCAGACGCGGTTCTTCACGCTCGAGGCCGTTCAGGAGCTGCTCGACGCCAGCACCGAACAACTGTCGTTCGAGCGTGATTTGTGGCCCCTGATCCGCAAGGACGCGGACTGGAACTACTATCGCGTCCTGGCGCGCACCTCCCCGGATGCGTTCACACAACCCGCGGGCGACTTCCTCCGCAGGCTGGACGCCATTCTTCTCGACGACGACGACGCTCGCTGGTCCCAGCGCGTCGAAGCCTTGGTCTCCGCCTCCGTGGTACCGGGCCGGCAGCTGCAGCAGGCACGATTGGCGCGGCCCTTCGAGGACATCAATTTCGACAGCCACGACGAGTACGCCGCTGCGGTGGTGCACTACCTGGACCGCGACGTCCACGGCTCGCTGCGGGGCGAGGACGATCCCGTCAAAATGGCCATCGCGTCCCTCAACGCCGCCCGCACCGTGCTCAAGTGCGTGCTGGCAGAGGCGGGGGTTTCGGACTCATCGTGGGTCAACGAGCTGCGCAGGGATTTCGAGCCGTTCGTCGAGGGCCTGGCCTCGGGCCCACCCGTGCTGCGCATCCAGCAATTGGCCGCTCTCACGCGGGCGGGTGTGGTCCGTTTCCTCGGCCCCGAACCGCGTTTCGTGGTGGACCGCAATGAGGGTTGCTTCGTGGCGGCCTCGCCGTGGGTCAGCGATACGCCCGTCCGTGCCCGCTGGCTCATCGAGGCCATGTCACCCACCAACGACGTGCACCGCAACATCTCCCCGTTGCTGTCCAACATGCACGAGCGGGGTCTGGTGCGCGGCAAGCTCATGGAAACGCGCGACGGCGCCAGCCCCGTCACGAGCACGGGGCTGGACGTGAGTGCGAGCGCCCTCCGCAAGGGCACCGCGCTGGGCGGCCTCACACTCGGTACCGGCGCGTTCGCCTACCGGGTGGTGGGTGAGAAGGACGCCGTGGAACCCGGGATCTTCGTGCTGGGCCTGCAATTGTCCTCGGTGCAGTGGGGAGTCTCGATCGCCGCGGAAGCGGAATCGCCGGCGCATCTGGGTGCCCGCACGCTCGCGGACGCGGACCAGGTGGCGCAGGCGATCCTGGCGCAGT
>NZ_JAUNPE010000295.1 GCF_030536815.1 Kocuria sp. | reverse complement strand
GACCACACACGAAGAAGGAGGTCACCATGACCGAAACCGAGATTCGCAAGGGTCTAGCCGGCGTCGTCGCCGACACCACCGCTGTGTCCAAGGTCAACGCCGAGACCAACTCGCTGCTGTACCGCGGTTACCCCGTTCAGGAACTTGCCGCCAAGTGCTCCCCCGAGGAAGTCGCGTTGCTGCTGTGGACCGGTGAGCTGCCCACAGAGGAAGAGCTCGCCGATTTCAAGAAGCGCGAGCGCGCCAACCGCGCGCTGACCCCGGAGCTGAAAAACATCATCGACGCTCTGCCCACGGACTGCCACCCCATGGACGTGTGCCGCACCGCCGCGTCCGTGATCGGCGCCCAGCACCCGGACGCCGAGGATTCCTCCCCCGAAGCGGAGCTCCGCAAGGCGCAGGAACTGTTCGCCGTGATGCCCGCCGTGGTCTGCTACGACCAGCGACGCCGCCGCGGCGAGGAACTCATCGAGCCTCGTGACGACCTGGACTATTCGGAGAACTTCCTCTGGATGGCCTTCGGTGAAGAGGCCGCGCCCGAGGTCGTGGACGCGTTCCGCGTGTCCATCATTCTGTACTCCGAGCACTCCTTCAACGCCTCGACCTTCACAGGCCGCGTGATCACCTCGACCCTGGCCGATCTACACTCGGCCGTGGTTGGCGCGATCGGTGCCCTCAAGGGCCCGCTGCACGGTGGCGCGAACGAGGCCGTCATGCACACCTTCGAGGAACTGGGGATCCGCAAGGACGAATCCGCCGAGGACGCCGAGAAGCGCGCCAAGGAATGGATGGACAAGGCTCTGGCCGAGAAGAAGAAGGTCATGGGCTTCGGTCACCGCGTGTACAAGCACGGTGACTCGCGCGTACCGACCATGCAGGACGCACTGTTCCGCATGCTCGAGTACTACGATCGCCCGGAAATCCTGGGTCTGTACAACGGTCTGGCCAAGTCCATGGACGAAGCCAAGTCCATCAAGCCCAACCTGGACTACCCGGCCGGTCCCACGTACTGGCTCATGGGCTTCGACATTCCCACGTTCACACCCATCTTCGTGTGCGCCCGCATCACCGGCTGGACCGCACACATCATGGAGCAGCGCGCTTCCAACTCGCTGATCAGACCGCTGTCCGAGTACGACGGACCGGAAGAGCGTCACCTGGACTAAGCGCTCACCCGCGCCCAGGTACACAGAAGTCCCCGGGATTCACGCCATGACCGTGAGTCCCGGGGACGTTTCTCTGTCGCGGACCGGCTGGCATCGACAAGCCGGGTGTCCACGCACCGGCGGCTAAGAGACGGGCTTCAGCGCCGCACTCGTGAGCACCAGTTCTTCCCCACGGTTTGTGAGGTAAGTGGCGGTTTCCTCGTCTGTCGCGGTCTGCAGGGCATCAATGTCGTCTGCTTGGTAGACGTCCATTTTTTCCACGGTGCCGGTGATTTCGACCTCGTCACCGGGATTGAGCTCTTCCGGCAACTCGTCGGTCATCACAATGGTGTCTTCCTCCCCCACCGTGAACACTCCGTCCGGAAGAACAGGCTGGATTTCATGCGTGATGGTCATGCTCTCGCCCACCAGCTCTTCGGTGGGAATGTTCGATTGATCCGCTTCGGTGACATCAGATTCAGGAGTACACGCCGCGAGAGAACTCGCAACGACCAAACCCGTGATTCCGGCTGTTATTGCGCGTCGCTTGTGAATCATGATGATCTCCTCGTTCTCTTGAGCGTGTGTGATATTTCCACTTTGACAGTAACCTCACATTTTGCCGTGCTCAATAGGAGCCGGCATGTTCCTACTGTTTGCCACCGGAAGCTGAACTGGGTGTCGTGTCCTTGGACACCTGCTCCACGGAGTGGTCACGTAGAAAATAGGCCCCCAAAGAACCCGCCAGGGTTGCGAAGACCGCCACTGAATACATGGCAAGCAGCACGTGCAAGATCTGGGAGAAGCCGTCGCTCG
>NZ_JAUNPE010000132.1 GCF_030536815.1 Kocuria sp. | reverse complement strand
TCTAGCAGCTCCCGGAATGTGGTCTCTCCCGCTCCACCATGGGCGCCTAACCAGTACGGACCAATAGATGACGCGGGAAACCGTTCGAGCCGTCCGCCGCCGACCGGTGCAGAAATACCCTGCTGGGGCGCCTGCGCTCCCCGAAGCGCCGAGGGCGGCTCAGGAAGGGTCTCATCCAGGAGCGAGACCGTCTGAGCCCCCGTTCCGGGCGCGACGAACACTGTCCACCGATTGCCCATCTAGGCTCCCAAGTTGAATTCAATGCACTGAGGTGCATTCCCGTGGATCATCCACGAAATTAAGTTGAACATGTTCAACTATAGGCAGTTTCGAGCTATGGTGTGCAACCGTAAGCAATTTTTTCCCACTCCGATGTACCGGAGCCGCTGTGATCGCTGGAGCGCTCTCTATGACTGAGTCGCTGGACAGAATCTTCAACAGGCTGCCCGAGCGACTCACCGCGGCCCAGCTGACCGAGGTGCTGGGGCTGTCCAGTAGCACGGTGACCTACCGGTGGCTGAGGGATGGGCGGGTGCCAGCCATACAGCTGGGTTCGCACTGGATCATCCTCCGGGACGACGTGAAAGAACACCTGCGTGCTCACTACAACGTCTCTCAGCAACCAACCTCGGAATGAGGGGCACCGACTGATACGAAAGGCATTCCCATGGCGCAGGCGCTCGACCGTCCGCGATGCACCGCGACGATCAACGACAACGACACCGTTGAAGTCTCCGTCGACGGTGTGGTGACCCCCCTAAATTCAATGGACGACGCCATTGCTCAACTAACCGAGACCGCGCGTATCTTGGGTCGGCCCGTCAAGGTCGTAGCCGTCGACCCATCTTCGGCGAACGAATTCGAGACCTACCTGGTCGTTGGGCCTGACGGGGAAGTCTCCACCGATGCGACGCCCACTCGCCTACCCCGGACCGGGCGTCGAGGCAGCCGTGCGGTCAAACCTGGAGAGCTCGTGCCCGCCGAGTCGGCCCCGGAATCACTGCTGAGCGAGTCCGAAAGTTCCTCTCATAAAAAAGCTGCCTCAACATCTTCCACCATCGTTGCGCCGACTCTCAAGAACGCTTCGCAGTCCCGTCCCGTGCAGGCAAAGTCAATGCCCTCTAGCGCCCCGGTGCCGCAACCATCTGACACGACAGTCTTAGACATCGACTCCGCCCCCAGCTTCATAGCCACCGACAGCTCTCTGGACGAGGCACCAGCCACCCACGGTTGGCGCGGGATGCTCAACCGCATCGGGCTGCATCTGACCCCTGGGCCTGGGGAAGTAGCGGAACGAGAAGACCTGGCCGCGGTCTCACGGCACTGGATCGGTTCCCGCACCATCGCAGTGGTCAACCAGAAGGGCGGTGCCAACAAAACCCCCACCGTTGCCCTGCTCGCCGCCCAGTTCGCCCGCCACGGCGGGGCGGGCGTGCTCGCCTGGGATAACAACGAAGCCATGGGATCCCTGGGCTGGCGTACCGACGGCGCCGGCCACGACTCCACCGCGCTGGACCTTCTCCACCACGCCGATCACTTCCTTACAGCCGAAGCCAAGGCGGCCGAGTTAGCTGCCTTCGTCCACCATCAGGCGTATGACGCCTACGACGTCCTGCGCTCTGACGAGTCACCGTCCAACACCCACGAAATTACTGGCGTCGAGGTGGACGCCTTGCACCGGGTGGCCGAGAAGTACTACCGGCTCGTCATCATGGACAGCGGCAACTCCACCCGGGGCGAGAACTGGGCGCACATGATCGCTCACACTGATCAGATCATCATCGCCACCACCACCGAGTCCGATAAGGCCCAGGGCGGGGTCAACGCCCTCAAAGCCCTGCACGCTGGAGGCCCCCATGCCAGGGAACTGGCCCGCAATGCCGTGGTGGTCATCTCCGAGCTGATGCCCTCGCACAGCACCAAGGCCCAAGCCATCACCGAGGAATACGCCCCGTTTGTGCGTGAGGTGGCCATCGTCCCCTTCGACCCGCACCTGGTGCAGGGCCGCATTCATCACCGGCAACTACGTCCAGCTACCCGCAGGGCCTGGCTCCACGCCGCGGCCCTGGCCTCCCAGGGCTTCTGATGGCCAGGCCCCACCCCCGAGCCCTCGGCGGCGCGGCGCTGCTTCTCCTTGGCCTTTTGGTGAGCATCATCATGGGCTTAGCCATGCTCGTGACCACCCTGGCCGAGGAGGAAGACACCGCGAGCCTGTCCACCAGCTGCACTGCCACCGCCGTCGGCACCAACGAGAAGGGCAATGTGGTGTCCGTGCCAAACGGCTGGGGACCGCTCGTGGACGCGGCCGCCAACCAGGCCGAACTGCCGGCCAGCCTGGTCGCCGCACAACTGGCGCAGGAGTCCGGGTGGAACCCAGATACCACCAGCCCCGTCGGCGCCCAGGGGCTGGCCCAATTCATGCCCGCGACCTGGGCCACCTATGGCAACGGCGGAGACCCCTTCGACCCCGAAGATGCCATCGCAGCCATGGGCCGTTACATGGCAGCCCTGAAGAAAGAAATTCAGCCCATCGCCGGGGACAATCCGGACGAACTCGTGCGCCTAACCTTGGCCGCCTACAACGCCGGACCCGGTGCGGTACAAGAGCACCACGGCGTCCCGCCCTACCCGGAGACCCAGCAGTATGTTGAGAAGATCCTCGATGGCGCCCAGTCCACCTTCTCCACCGACTGCAAGGCCCCCACTGGGGCCCGGGCCTGGGACGGAGGCCTCGGCGACGGTGAGTGGACCACCCCACTGCCCGGGGGCGTATTCACCTCCGGCTACGGCGGGCGCGCTCTAGCCGGAGTCCCCGGTTGGGCCAACCAACACGAGGGCGTGGACATCGCCACCCCCGGGGCCGGCAACAACAGCGGCGGAGTCGTCGTAGCCCCCACCGGCCTGCGGATTACCGGGTTCAATGCCACCGACGGATGCGTCATCGCCAAGGAGAACGGGCTTGACCCCGATTTCGGATTCGCCTTCTGCCACCTGCACTCCTGGGACGTGGCCAAGGGCCAGAAGCTCAAACGCGGTGACATCATCGGCGTCGAGGGCAACCGCGGACGCTTCGGCATGGCCACCCACCTGCACCTTGAGATCTACAAACCTGACGCCCCCGACCTCGTCTTTCCCTACCAAGGGCACAACCTCGACCCCCAGCCCATCCTCAAAGAGAAAGGTGCGTGGCCGAGATGATGCGCCACCCGCTGCGCCTCGCCGCAGCCTTGTTGATGTGCGTGTTGCCGCTTGCCGCTTGTGGCTCCAGCAACGAAGCCCAGCAAGTCTTCCAAGAAGCCACCGCCTCCCCCACGGCGCGACAGCTAGGCGAGGGCACCTTCGCCACCGCGGATAACGCTGACCGCACCGATGCGGACTCCACCGCCGAGGTCACCGCCCTGATGCTCCACTCCTGGGACACCGCCAGCGACCGCACCGAAACCGCCGCAGCGATCCGTACCCAGTCGCTGATGTCCCCTGACTGGGCCGCTCACCAGGTTGAGCCCGAACGTAACGCAGCAGGCGCCCCATGGCTTACCGCAGCGCAGCACGAGAGCTACAGCACGCCCACCATCGTCCCCGTTCACGGTGACATCAATCAGGACATCGCTCCGGACAAGGCCATCCGCGCTTACACCGTGGAATGGGCCTGGAATACCCGCGACGGAGCCACCATCCACGAAATGGATCGTCGGCAGGTCACCCTCTACCTCGAAGAGCGCGACGGCCAGTGGGAAGTCGTCGGCCATCAGTCCCGCCACATGGGCGACGCCCAGCAGGTAGATGGTAGATGAACGAAGGAAGTTGGCACTGCCGTTGTGATTGGGCCGGACTCCTTTAACTACTGTGTGGAGTCGTCCTGAGAGGAACTTTCCTTCTTCTCGATGACCTCAAGGATCGCCTGAAGCCCTTCAGGATCAATCTGGCCAAGGGCTCTCGCCGCGAAGTTGCGCACCTCGGCTCGTCGGAGGGCGCGCACCGTGGCTAGTTCCTGCTCGACCTGCTCAGGCAACGGGCCGTTCTCGTGCACCAGATATCTGGGGTCCACTCCGAACACTTCCCCCAGCGCCCGGAGCAGTTTCTCATCGGGGCGCACCCGGGTGTCGGCCGTCTTCAGGTAGTGCCATTTCGTGCGCGACATAGCCACACCGCGGTCTTTTATGCCTTGCTGGATCGTGGTGAAGTCGTAGGGATGGCCGGTTTCGGTGCGCAGGGTGTCCAACAGCAGGTTGATTTTGTCGGCCAAGATCTGGGCTGACCGTTCCCGGTTGGCGTCCCCCACGTCTTTTCTCCTCATGTCACGATCCAGGCGTAGATGCTGCCCAGGAAGGCTAATCCGTAGATGAAGCCTGAGATCACCTGGTGACCAGTGTGGTCCTGGAGCCGGATACGGCTCCAGCACACCACCAGGCCCACCGGAACGAACAGCAGCCCGACAACACCCCAGGATGTTGTCAGGGCAACAATAGTGCCGCCCATCATCATGCCGTGCCCGGAGATCTTCCACCACGGACTCACCACAGCGATCACCAACCCGGCCAGGAACGTGGCCACCAGCAGCGCCACAATCTCGATCGGTCCCCGCAGCAGGATCGCCGCCGTGAGGTAGCTGAGGACCAGCACCAGCACTCCGGCCATCACCGGGCGGCGGTGCTCCTTCACGCTCACGTGGTGGTCGGTGAGGACCCCTCGGCGCACCAGTATGAGGACCACGGCCAGTGGAACCCCGCACACGATCAGGGCCGCGCTGATTCCCCACCACAACGAGGCGGCAGAAGGGTGCGCCCCCCAGGGCAGCGCGATGAGCAACGCCGCCAGCAGCACAGGAGGCTGGAAGGCTTCCGTGGCGGTTCTCTCCCAGCGGGGGACGACGATCGAGGTGCTCATGATGTGAGTTCAAATCTCCTCTCGGCGGTCTGCAGGGCACACCGTTGTTTTTCCGACAGGTCCATGTTCTCTGCCCGCAGGGCGTCTTCGACGGCAATGACGGCACTGTAGAGAACTTTCTGGGGATCAGCCGACAGGGCACTGCGCCAGCCCGGAGGGCGTCCACCAGGGCTCCACCGGTCAGCGTCGAGTTGGGCCCACACCGGGGCGATCCTCAGGATGTCCATGCGCAGACCCATTTTCAGGCGTCGGCCTTGGGCGTAGAGACCCAACCACGCCACGGCCAAGCACACCAGCACGGCCCCGGGCAGGAAGACCGGCGCGAACGAGGCTCGCATGGCCGTAGCTACAGTATCCCAGGTGCCTGAATACCCGAGGACTGCATAGCCGGCCTCAAGCGTGCAGCCGAGCACGAGCAGAGAACCTCCCACACCCAGGCCGAGCAGAGCCGGCCACAGCAGACGGTTGTGCTCCGGCTGGCGCAAGGCGAGTTCCTGGAAGGCGACACGGGCAACATCGGTGGCGTTCCACGCTCCCATCACCATGATGAGCAGCGTGTAAACCAATGTGCCGCCCTGGGCAAGGTGGTCCGGGATGAACGCTCTCGAGGTCGGGTCCCGATCGATTGAGAAGAACGCTATCGTCAGCCCCAGCAGTAAGGTACCGCCAATGGCGGTCTCCCACAATGTCCGCGACCGGCTCCAGTCCCTGCACTGCAGGGACTGGACGAGGGCCGCCCGCAGGCACCATACGGCGCTAAGCGCGAGCAGGCTGCGCACCAGGTGGAAGATGTTCTCTCCACCCAGCCACGCATCCACGCTCCGTTCGGGAACCATGACCCCGTTAGCCGAGAAGGCCAGCGCCGCCAACGCCGTGCCCATCCAGACGAAGTCCACTTGGCGTCGCCGCGCTACTCGTGGCAGACGAACGACCACCGCCACGACGGCGAAGATGCAGGCTACGGTTTTGAGCAGACTCAACACCGCACCAAGGCCCATTAAAAGGCCTCGAGCAGAGGATCCACCCGCCGGGTCAGTCTGGCGGCCAACCTCGTGGCGGCGTTCTCTGCCGCGATCTCCTGGGCTGTCCAGGT
>NZ_JAUNPE010000131.1:4524-5985 GCF_030536815.1 Kocuria sp. | reverse complement strand
GCCGTGAACGTCGACCATGGCCTCACCTGTGGTGCCGGAGTTGTTCATGGTGTTCAAAGTCGTCTGGGTCGACCACATGTCGCCCTCGTGGGCCATGGCCGGGGCGACCTGCAGCGCCAGGGCGCTCAGGGCCAACGTGGGAACGGCGAGCAAACGCAACTTCTTGTTCATGATCGGTTCCTTACTGTGCGTGCGGGGGGTGCTTTGTGCTGGTGTTACACGGAGAGTTCGGTGCCGAGCGCTGCCCGGACGGGTGAGCTGAGAAGAACCTTAAGATTTCTTTTCACTGCGCGACTGCGCCCGATAAAAGCCATCCGTGCGGGGTTCGGCTACGAATCACCCGTGTGAACCCCTCCCGCCAGCCCTTCTCGCACCGCCACGGTCCGGCCCTGCCCCAACGTGTTCGTCCGGGAAACCGCCCAGTCACGGTGCCCTTCGGGGACATGTGTCAGTGGCGCCCCCATATCTGCGGCGTATGGCAGTATTCACACTGGAACAGCATCGACCGCCCCCGTGAGAAATACTCGTGTCGAAGGGATGACCAGTGGGAAAGCATGTTTGAGCCCGGCTCCGGCCGGGGAACCCCCCGTGATCCTCTTCCCGGCTCCGCGGACCGGCCCGCCCCCCAACAGCGCGCATCCTCACGGGCACACGTAGAATCCGGTGAGGACAGGGCAGGCGATCTCACGGAACTGCTGCTCCGCAGCGCTCGCGGAGACGAAGCCGCCTTCGCGGCGCTCTACGACGCCACCGCGTCCAGGGTTTACGGACTGACAAGACGGCTGACTCGTTCACCGGAGCTAGCCGCAGAGGTCGTCCAAGAGGTCTATCTGATGGCCTGGCAGCAAGCCGCCCGCTTCGATCCGAGCCGCGGCTCTGTGGTCGCCTGGCTGTCCACTCTGGCCCACCGCCGCGCCGTGGATCGGATCCGGCAAGTGGTGCAGGAACGGGGCAGAGAACAAGTTTATGAGAATCGGAGGGTGGGGGCACCGATGGATGCGACCTGGCAGGAGGTCGAACAGGCCATGGACACGCGTGACGTTCGGACGGGTTTGGGAGCCCTGACGCCGCTGCAGCGCGAGGCCATCACCTTGGCGTACTACGACGGATACACGTACCAGGAGGTGGCCCAGCGGCTGGAGATCCCCTTGGGCACGGCCAAGGCCAGGATCAGAGATGGTTTGAAGAGGCTCGGTGCAACACTGGGGGCGCAGCAATGAACCACGACATCCCAGAGCCCGGTCTCGTTCCCGGCGATCTCCACGACTTGTCCTCCCTGTACGCCGTGGACGCCTTGGAGCCCGCCGAACGGGCGGCCTTCGAGTCCCATTTGGCCGGCTGCCCACCGTGCCGGGCGGAGGTCGCCAGCTATGCCGAAACCACGGCCCAGCTGGCAGCCGCGGTGGCGTTGGAGCCTCCGCCCGCCCTGCGCACCAGTGTCCTGGATGCCATTCACGGCAC
>NZ_JAUNPE010000131.1:2009-4424 GCF_030536815.1 Kocuria sp. | reverse complement strand
ACGGCCACGGCCCAGCCTGCTGCCGGGGATGCCGAGCGTGAACCCGCCAAGGGTTCTTTGGGAGACCGTGCCCGCTCCGACAGGGGCTCGCACGTGTCGTTGGACGCGCTACGACGTCGTTATCGTCGCGTGCTCGTCGCCGCCGTGTCCACCGCTCTCGTACCGGGGGTGCTCGCGGGCGGGTGGGGCCTCGGGGTGCAGGCGGAGCAGCGACACCAGGAACAAATCGTGGCTCAGGAGCAGGACCGGGAGAACCGGCTGCTGGCAGCCTCGGACGTCACCACTCGAAGCATGGATGTAGGTGGCCAGGCAGGCACCCTGTTTGTGTCCCGGGAGCAAAACACTGCCATGTTCGTCTCCGACGACCTGCCCGACCCCGGGGAGAACAGCGAGTACCAATTGTGGTTGATGGACGGCGATACGCCGGTTCCCGACGCACACTTCTCCGGCGGTCAACTTCGCACCTGGCTGACCGGCGACGTGGCCGATGCGGACGCCGTGGCCATGACCATTGAACCCGCCGGCGGTTCCACCACTCCCACCCTGCCACTGGTGGCCAGCACCGAAATCTGACGCCGCGACCCATCCGGCGCGCCATGGACTCCGAACATGTGGTGAAACAACAGCAACCACCACCGCACCGCTCGGCGCCCCCGCCCTCCTGAAGGCAACGTCGAGTACGGCGCGGGAATCAGGGAGAGACACCATGGCATTCGATATCGATCGGTACACCCAAGCCGCCACACCGGTCACCTGGGAGGATCTGGACTACGAGGTCTTCCGCGATCACCCCCTGCCGCCCGACACCCTGCGCACCTTGCGTTACATGTGCGAGATCGAGTTCCACACCGTGTGCTACCTGCGCGACATGCTCGTGAGCCCCTCACGCAAGGATCCGGAGGTCGGCACGTTCATGACCACCTGGAACTGGGAAGAGATCTGGCACGGGGAAGCCCTGGCCCACGTACTGAGCCTGCACGGGATCACTGTGACCTATGACCAGCTCAAGGCCAAGCGGATGAAACTCGGGTGGCGGGATCGGCTCAGCCCGGTCAAGCAGTCACTGCTGTCCAACATTGTGGGCATTGATTTCGTGGCTGTGCACATGTTGTGGGGCTCCATCAACGAACGTTCCACCGCCGCGGCCTACAAGCGTTTGGCCGCGCTCGAGGACAGCCCCGTACTCGGCGAACTGTTGCGTCGGATCGCCTCCCAGGAGGCCAAGCACATCGCCTTCTACACCACCCAGGCCCGCGCCCGGTTGCAGGACAACCCACGCGCCCAGAAACTGGCCCGCCTCGCTCTGCGCACCGCATGGCAACCGGTCGGCTCCGGGGTCTCCCCCGAGGCCGAGGTCGACCATGTCCTAGGGCATCTGTTCTCCGGCCCCGAGGGCCGCAAGGAGATCCTCGCCATAGACCGTCATATCGCCAAATTGCCCGGCATGGCGGGGCTGAACCTGGTGGCCGAGGCCCTGGATTCCCGGGGAGTGCCCGCATGAGCGTTCCCGCCTTCGACGTATGCGCGTACATGCGCGACCCCTACGTCTTGTATCCCGCAGACCTGGACATGGGAACAATGAGCTCGTTGTCGGAACCGACGCTGGAGACGCTCAGCTACCTGTGGACGGTGGAGAGCAACGCGTTGGACCGGATGCGGGACCTGCTGGTCACACCCACACACGCCGAATCCAGGGTGACCGCCTTCCTTTCCACCTGGGCGCACGAACAACACTGGCTGGGGGCAACCCTGCAGGCACTCCTGAGCACCAACGTCCGACCTCTTCAGGAACCCGACGACACACAGCTGGGACGGATCCGGCGGGCCTGGGACGACCGGTACCGGCCCACCGTGGCCGCTATCGGCACCAACCTCCTGAACGCGGACATCACCGGGGCGCACATGGTCACCGGGTGGTTGGACACCGCCGTGGTGGCAACGGTCTACCGGCGGCTGGGCCGCATGGAGCCCGCTCTGGAAGATCTCATGTGCACGGTCGGCCGTTTGAAGGACCGGCACATGGCTTTCTACGCTCCGGAGGCCCACAACCGCCTGGCCGACGCCGCCTCGGCGCGCCGCATCGCCCGCGTTGCGGTGCGCCGATGGCGTTTCCCCGGCACCCGCTACGCCGGCCCGGCACCGGCCCGTGCCGCAGTTGCCGGTTTCTTTGCCGACCCCGGTCCCCGCGGTGCCGTGGCGGAGCTCGACCGCACCGTGGCCATGTTTCCCGGCCTGACCGGCGCCCGCCCGGTGCGAACGGCACTCGGGCATCTGGCCCCCGACGCCAACTGATGCCGCCTTACTGCACGGTAGGCCGCCCTACCCTGCAGTAAGGCCTCACCAGATGGCTCACCCGGACGACCAGTGCGGTTGGGCCGCGCAAAGGTGGTTCTCCGTGGGATGCCGTCACTCTTG
>NZ_JAUNPE010000131.1:0-1909 GCF_030536815.1 Kocuria sp. | reverse complement strand
GTCTCACTGAGGAGTCCCATGTCAGCTGTGCGCTGGCCCGCGACCGGCCACGAAACCCACCGCTGGGACCACCGTGCCCCCATGGCATCTCATCGCGCACGGATTCGGAACACCGGGGATTTTGAGGCAGCAGTTGTCCCCCGGATCTCCCTCGCAACATCCTTGCGGGGCGCACATCGGCGAAAACGCGGAGTTGGTGGCCCGCAACGTATTTGCAATGCGGGCTGCCCTTGACGCCGCCTCTCATGTGGATTCGGCGGCCATTCTCACCATGCACCGAGTGTTGACGGAAGGTGTCCAAGACGACGCGGGTGAATACCGCAAGGAATGGGTGTGGATCGGCGGGGAATCCCCGGTCACCGCTGCCTATGTGGCACCTGAGCATCACCGTGTTCCCGCAGCCATTGCCGACCTGATCGACTTCCTGCGCCGCGGCGATTTGGATCCCACCGTCCAGGCGGCCATCGCCCACGCCCAGTTCGAGACCATCCACCCCTTCACCGATGGCAACGGGCGGACCGGGCGTGCCATCGTGTCATCACTGCTCCGCGCGCGCGGGACGGTTCAAAACGTCCACATTCCCATTTCATCGGGATTGCTGCACGACATCGACGATTACATCGATGCATTGCATGACTACCGCGCTGGACACCCCGCGTCCATCGTGGAGTGTTTCTCCAATGTCGTTCTGGGGTCGCTTGCTAACGCAGATCAGTTGATCAACGATGTCCGCTCCTTCCACGGGCAGGTCCTGGACTCCCTCACCGAAGCCGGGTTGTTACAAGAAGAGCGGTCCATCAAGGTATGAGGCCAAAAAGTTTGGGTGGTCCCAGCTGTCGTCAAGGCTCTGGACGACTTCGCGGAGCGCGCCGGCCGCAGAGATTTCGGCTCCTGACCCCCGGAACCATTTGATGCCGCCTTACTGCACAGTAGGGGCTGCTACTGCACAGTAAGGCGGCATCACATGGCGCGCGGACCTCGCCGCGGTAGGCACACCACGGGCGAGCGAGACGACTACCCCAGCAACCCACTCACCCGACGCATCAGGTCGGCCAGGCGGGCGGCGTCGTCGTCGTGGAGGGCGGAGAAGAACAGTTCTTGGACGTCGCGCGCGTGGGCGGGGCGCAGTTCCCGGAAGGCGCGCACACCGTGGGCGGTGAGCACCGCCTCCCAGCCGCGGCCGTCGCACTCCACACGACGGCGCTCCACCCAACCGCGCTTGCCCAGCACACCGATCTGGTAGCTCAACCGGGACGGTGAGAACACCAGCCGCTGAGCCAGCTCCCCCATGCGCATCCGGTGGTCCGGGTCGTTGTACAACAGCAGCAGCAGTTGGTAGTCCATGAGTGAGCAACCGTTGGCCTTGAGCCGCTCCTCGATCCGCGCCGTGAGCCGGGCAGTGGTTTCGAAGTAGAGCTGCCACGCATCCCATTCCTGCTGCGACGCATCGCCTGCACCCATCGCCGGCCCTGACGGCTCGGACGCGCAGGTCACCGTGTCGCTCATGATCCCACCGAGGCCAACAGGCTCGCGAAATCGGGGACGTTGCTGAACTCGTCCTTGACCTCCCGGCGCAGCCCGGGGCGGGCGGCGTCGTCGTCGTCGAGCGAACCGGGCGCGCCACCCGGCGAACCCGCCAGAACGACGGCCGCGAGCGAGGCACCCACGCGGTCGATGCGCCGCTGCAGGTCCTCGTGCCCCCAGTCCTCGGAGGCCGCGTAAATGCCCAGCGGCAACACGAGCGCCTTGAGGTAGCTCAGCAGCGGGCGCAGGGCGGTGTCGAGCACCAGCGAGTGGCGCGGCGACCCGCCCGTGGCAGCGACCACGGTGGGTAGGTTCTCGAGGGCGGATTCGTCGATCACGTCGAAGAACTGCTTGAACAACCCGGAGTAGGACGCCTTGTACGTGG
>NZ_JAUNPE010000130.1 GCF_030536815.1 Kocuria sp. | reverse complement strand
GCCAAGCAGCGCTGGTCCATCTCCGACACCGCCGAGTACGGCGACTACGTCTCCGGGCCGCGCGTGGTCGATGCCCACGTCAAGGAGAACATGCAGGCCGTTCTGCAGGACATCCAGGACGGCACTTTTGCCAAGCGCTTCATGGAGGACCAGTCCAGCGGTGGCAAGGAGTTCAAGGAACTGCGTTCCAAGGAAGAGTCTCACCCCATTGAGGAGACCGGCCGTGAGCTGCGTTCCCTCTTCGCGTGGGAGCAGACCGATGAGGACTACACCGAGGGCACCGCCGCTCGCTGATCGGTCCTGATCCGGCACTGCCGTTGGGTGCAATAGTTCGATCGCCGACGCCGCCGCGAGAGTTCACGTGAACTCTCGCGGCGGCGTCGTGCTGTCCGAGGATTCCCGAGGCGGGAAAAGCACTGGACGGTCGCTAGAGTGGAGGGCGTGAGCGAGCAGATTCCCTACTACCTGACCACCGCGATTTCCTACCCGAACGGGTCCCCGCACATCGGGCACGCGTACGAGGCGATTGCCGCGGACACCATGGCGCGATTCAAGCGTTTGGACGGCTTTGACGTGCGGTTCCAGACCGGCACCGATGAGCACGGCCAGAAAATGCAGCAGACCGCTGAGAAGCAGGGTGTGTCACCGCGAGAGCTCGCGGATCAGAACGCGTCCCAGTTCAAGGCGATGGACGACGAGCTGCAGGTCAGCTACGACCGGTTCATCCGCACTACGGACGAGGACCACTATGCCGCGAGCCAGGACCTCTGGCGGCGGATGGAGGCCAACGGTGACATTTACCTGGACAAGTACGCCGGGTGGTACTCCGTGCGCGACGAGGCCTACTACGCCGAGGACGAGACCGAGGTCCGCGCGGACGGCCAGCGGTACTCGATCGGCACCGGCACCGAACTGACGTGGACCGAGGAAGAGAGCTACTTCTTCCGCCTCTCGGCCTACCAGGACAAGCTGCTGGCGCTCTACGAGACGGGTTTCGTGCAGCCCGAGACCCGTTCCCATGAAATTGCATCTTTTGTGGGGGGCGGGTTGCAGGATTTGTCGATCTCGCGCACCACCTTCGACTGGGGTGTTCCCGTGCCGGGCAACCCGGATCACGTGATGTACGTGTGGGTGGACGCGCTGACCAACTACCTCACCGGCCTGGGCTACCCGGACACCGAGGACACCAAGTTCCAGACCTACTGGCCCGCCGATCTGCACCTGATCGGCAAGGACATCGCCCGGTTCCACGCCGTGTACTGGCCGGCTTTCCTGATGTCCGCCGGACTGGAACTACCCAAGCGCGTGTACGCCCACGGGTTCCTGTTCAACCAGGGCGAGAAGATGTCCAAGTCGGTGGGCAACGTGATCGACCCGCACTCGCTGATCAGCGAATACGGCCTGGATCAACTGCGCTTCTTCCTGTTGCGCGAGGTTCCCTTCGGCCAGGACGGCAATTACTCCCACGACTCGATTGCATCGCGCATCAACTCGGACCTGGCCAACGACCTGGGAAACCTGGCCCAGCGCAGCCTGTCCATGGTCGCCAAGAACCTCGGGGGAGCAGCCCCCGAGCCCGGTGAGTTCACCGCCGAGGACCAGGCCATGCTCGACGAGGCCAGCGCCGCGGTGGACACGTTGCGCACCGCGTTCGACGCCCAGGCGTTCCACCGTGGGTTGGAAGCGGTCTGGCGTGTGATCGCCAATGCCAACCGCTACTTCACGGCGCAGGAGCCGTGGGTACTGCGCAAGACGGACCCCGAGCGCATGGCCACCGTGCTGTACGTGACGGCGGAGGTGCTGCGGATCGTGGCGATCCTGGTGCAGCCGGTCATGCCCGACTCCATGGCCGAGCTGCTGACCCAGCTGGGTCAGCCCGACGGGGAAGCCCGCCGGTACGCCGCGATTGCCGATCGGTTGGTGCCCGGGACCGAGCTGCCCAAGCCGAGCGGTGTATTCCCGCGCTACGAAGAGCCCGAGGTTCTCAAGGCCTGAGCGCGCGTGCGGCAGGTGAGGCGGCGGCGTCGTCACGGGAACGTGACGGCGCCGTCGTTTCATGTCTCGGTATTCGAGACACGTATTCACGTTGTGGAATCCTGACGCCCGGCAGATTTAGGCTGGGATCATGAGCGAAGCATCGTCGAACGCAGCCACCACCTACTCGATCGCCGTGATCCCCGGGGACGGAATCGGCCCCGAGGTCGTTGCCGAGGCGGTGAAAGTACTCGACGCCGTGACCGAGCCGGCCGGCATCACCCTGGCGAAGACCACCTACCCGCTGGGAGCCGAGCATTGGCTGGCCACGGGAGAGGTGCTCAGCAATGAAACCCTCGACCAGCTCCGCGGTCATGACGCCATCCTGTTCGGCGCGGTCGGTGCCGCCCCCAACGACACCCGCATCCCCTCCGGAATTCTCGAGCGTGACCTGCTGCTGAAACTGCGCTTCACGTTCGACCACTACATCAACCTGCGCCCCGCCACCCTCTACCCGGGGACCACCAGCCCGCTGGCCGAGCCCGGGGACATTGATTTCGTGGTGGTCCGTGAAGGCACCGAGGGTCTCTACGCCGGTAACGGCGGCCGGGTCCGCCAGGGCACCGACCACGAGATCGCGACCGAGGTGTCGATCAACACCGCCCACGGTGTACGCCGCCTGGTCAAGTACGCGTTCGAGCTGGCGCAAAAGCGCCCGCGCAAGAAACTCACCCTGGTGCACAAGCACAATGTGCTGGTCAATGCGGGCCGGTTGTACCAGGAGACCGTCAACCAGTTCGCACCACAGTACCCGGACGTCACCGTGGATTACCTGCACATCGACGCCGCCACGATCTTCCTGACCACCGAGCCCTCCCGCTTTGACGTGATCGTCACCGACAACCTGTTCGGCGACATCCTCACCGACCAGGCGGGCGCGGTGACCGGAGGTATCGGTCTGGCACCGTGCGGTAACATCAACGCAGATCGCACCGCGCCGTCCATGTTCGAACCCGTTCACGGTTCCGCACCGGACATTGCGGGAACCGCAACAGCGCAGCCGGTGGCCGCCATCCTTGCCGCCGCCATGATGCTGGAACACCTGGGCCACGAGAATCTCGCAGACCAGATCAACCAGGCAGTGCGCCGGGATCTCGAGACGCACGGCAATGAGAAGCGCAGCACCGATCAGGTGGGCGACCACATTGTGGCCGCCCTGCAGGCCGCCTGAATCCGAGCAGTCGAAGGAGAATACCCTTGAGCACCCAGTTCGTCCGCCAGCCCAATCCCCACCCGGCCACCGACGAGGTCCGCAACGCCGTCCTGGCCAACCCCGGTTTCGGCGTACATTTCACGGACAACATGATCTCCATCGACTGGACCGGTGACGTGGAAAAGGGCACCGGGCAGTGGGACAATCCTCGCCTGGAGGCCTACGGTCCGATTGCCCTGGACCCCTCCGCCGCCGTGTTCCACTACGGCCAGGAGATCTTTGAGGGACTCAAGGCCTACCGCCACCAGGACGGCTCCGTGTGGAGCTTCCGCCCGGAGGCCAATGCGGCTCGCTTGAACCGCTCGGCCGAGCGCCTCGCGTTGCCGGCACTGCCGGAAGACACGTTCGTGGACGCCGTGCGTGAACTCGTGAGCACGGACGAGAAATGGGTGCCCTCCGGTGACGGCGAGTCCCTCTATGTGCGCCCCTTCATGATTGCCACGGAGCCGTTCCTCGGGGTGCGCCCGTCGCGCCAGGCGCGGTTTTCCGTCATCGCCTCCCCGGCCGGTAACTATTTCGGCACGGTGGAGCCCGTGGACATCTGGCTGTCCCGCACCTACGCCCGCGCGGGCAAGGGCGGCACCGGTTCGGCAAAGTGCGGCGGCAACTATGCGGCGTCGTTGATTGCGCAAATGGAAGGCGACGCCCACGGCTGCAGCCAGGTGTTGTTCCTCGACCACGAGCGCGACGACGCCGTTGAAGAACTCGGTGGCATGAACGTGTTCTTCGTCTTCAAGGACGGCCGAGTGGTGACCCCGGAACTCACGGGAACCATCCTGGAGGGCGTCACCCGCCGCTCGATCATCGAGCTGGCCAAGGAGCGCGGCCTGCAGGTCGAAGAACGCCGATTCACGCTGGACGAATGGCGTGAGGGCAAGGCGTCGGGCGAGCTGACCGAGGTCTTCGCGTGCGGAACCGCAGCGGTCATCGCACCCGTGCGTCGTCTGGTCAGTCACGACGAGGTCATCGGCAGCGAGGACGACCAGCCGGGCGAAGTGACCATGTCCCTGCGCCAGCAGCTGCTCGACATCCAGACCGGTCGTGCGGAGGACACCCACGGCTGGCTCACGCGACTGGCCTGATCGCTCACCGCTCAACACGAGTCCGAGGTGGACCGTGCTGTGTAGCCTTAGGGCATGCGCATTGCACGGTTCACCTTTGACAATGAAATTCACTTTGGTGTGGTTTCCGGGCCCGAGGGCCAGGAAAAAATCACATACCTCTCGGGCGACCCCCTCTACGTGGGCGTGCAACCCCTCGACCGCACGGTGGAGGTCTCCGAGGTGCGGTTGCTTGCTCCGGTCATCCCGCGCTCCAAGATCGTGTGCGTGGGACGCAACTACGCGGACCACGCCGCCGAAATGGGCAATGACCTACCCACCAGACCACTGCTGTTCTTCAAACCGAACACCTCGGTGTCCGGCCCCGGGGATCCGGTGACGTTGCCGTCGTGGACCGAGCAGGTCTCCTACGAGGCCGAACTCGCCGTGGTGATCGGGCGGATGTGCAAGGACGTCCCGGTCGAGAGAGTTCCCGAGGTCGTGTTCGGCTACACCGGTGCCAACGATCTCACCGCGCGTGACGCCCAGAGGACGGACGGCCAGTGGGCCCGCGCCAAGGGCTTCGACGGCGCCTGCCCCTTGGGTCCGTGGGTCGAGACCGAGCTGGACATCAGCTCGATCGGGGTGCAGTCCCGCGTCAACGGCGAACTGAAGCAGGACGGGAACACCGCGGACATGGTCTTCGACGTCCCCACGCTGGTCTCTTACGTGTCTCAGGCCTTCACGCTGCTGCCCGGGGACGTGATCCTCACGGGCACACCGGCCGGGGTGGGCATCGTCGACGAGGGGGACACCTTGGACGTGGACATCGAAGGAATCGGCCGCCTCACCACGGTGCTGCGCCGCTGAGCCAGCGGTGACCCTTGAGCCTAGAATGGTCACATCATGACTGACCACGAAACTTCACTGCACCCCACCGTTTCCGCCGACACCCCCGTGCGCGTGCGCTTCTGCCCGTCTCCCACGGGCACGCCGCACGTGGGTTTGATCCGCACCGCACTGTTCAACTGGGCCTGGGCCCGCCACACCGGCGGCACCATGGTGTTCCGCATCGAGGACACGGACGCCGCCCGCGACTCCGAGGAGAGCTTCGGCCAGATCCTCGACGCACTTGCCTGGTTGGGTATCGACTGGGACGAGGGCGTCAACGTGGGTGGACCCCACGAGCCGTACCGCCAGTCCCAGCGCGGTGAGATCTACCAGGACGTGCTGGCCAAGCTGGTGGAGTCCGGACACGTGTACGAGGACTTCTCCACCCCGGAAGAGGTGGAAGCCAGGCACAAGGCCAAGGGGGAGGACCCCAAGCTCGGTTACGACAATTACGATCGCGACCTGACCGAAGAGCAGAAGCAGGCATTCCGCGACGAGGGCCGCAAGCCCGTTCTGCGACTGCGGATGCCTAACGAGGACATTTCCTTCACCGACCTCGTGCGCGGCGAGATCTCCTTCAAGGCCGGGTCGGTGCCGGACTTCGTGGTGGCCCGCGCCAACGGTAAGCCGCTCTACACGCTGGTCAACCCGGTGGACGACGCTCTCATGGGTATCACCCAGGTGCTGCGCGGTGAGGACCTGCTGTCCTCGACCCCTCGCCAGATCGCCCTGTACCGAGCCCTCATGGACATCGGCGTGGCCGAGTTCATCCCCGAGTTCGGTCACCTGCCCTACGTGATGGGTGAGGGCAACAAGAAGCTGTCCAAGCG
>NZ_JAUNPE010000294.1 GCF_030536815.1 Kocuria sp. | reverse complement strand
GGCGGTGGGGCTGGTCATGTTGATCATCTGGTACCCGGCGGCGTGGATTGTCGGGCCGATCGTCGGCACCACGATCATCGCCGGCGGGCTCAAATCCATGGCCTACGCCCGCGCCATGGATGCTCAGCGCGGAGGGAATCCCAGCTGGCCAGGTTCCGCAGATTGAAAGACACGCGGACAAGAGCGAGGAGGCGAGCGGCGTCGTCGACCCGCACATCGCGCAGATAGTCGGGCGGGCAACGTTTACCGGCCATACCCTTCACCGCCGCCCGTGCTCGGTCAGTCCTGTTCGTCTCGCTTCTTGGCCAATTGGCGCCGCACGTACTCCCTGCGGGTGTAGGTGGCCTCGCTGATAGCACTTTCGCTGTCGAAGTTCAGGCCCAGGGCCCCTCCCATCATTCCCAGCGCTGAAGCCAGCCATGCGATGTCCAGGTAATTTACGAAATTGACGGAGTGCCCCACGTCACCGGCCAGGTATTCAGCGTCCACCACAGCAAGGGCCACGGCGAGCAGAATCGCCCAAATCACCAGGTACATCGCGGCCACACCCACACCTACGGTGATCATTGTGGCGACGTTGTCGAGCCCGCTCCGTATCTGGTTGTGCGCACCCTTGAGGGGGTTCCACAGTCCATTGTGGCCAATGAGCCAAATGCTGAACGCGGTGATGACGACAACACTGATCATGGCCATGCGCGGCGAGGACAGGGCGTCGGACATGTTCCAGATGGAGGCATAAAAAATACCGAAGGCGCCTGTGGCCACCCCCGCTGCCACAGAACTGGACAGTGCCGGCAAGAGACCCAGGGGGCGATTACAGCGAACCATGCCCGCGAGCAACCGGGGTCGGCTCATGACACCGGCGAGCACAATGTCGTAGTTGTTCCGGTCGTTTTCGTGTTGGATCCGCCGCCACTTCCGGTGGCCGAACCTTTGGGGACTCGGCATCGTGCGAGAGCGCCCTGAAGTGTCCATTTGCATGGATCTTACGAGCTTGGTCAGTACGCGCCGAGTCTTGGACTTGATCCGGACGGCGCCGAAGGCCGGCAGGGAGACCAGGGCTGTTCCACCCGTAGCGTCCACCTCGCACACCAATGAGTTGTTGTTCAGGGAACGGGGCAGATCGGTCAGGTAGACGATGTAGTCCCATTCGTGATCGCGTTTCAAGTCGGGAGCGTGCCTCAGAAGAGGGATCTCGTTCTCGGCGGTCAACGGAAAAGTCTCGCGACTGACATCCACTCGCCACTCAACGGATTCAGAACTGTCGAGCCGGTTCAGATCACGCTCCACAGAGCTGGCTACGGATCGAGCAACCACCTCGGGTAGACCTGGGTCGGCCATGAGGCCGATGGTCAAAATCTGTTGAGCCATGGAATCAGTATGGGCGAATCGCTCGCTCGATATGAAAACCACCGCCTCACGTGGTCAATTGACGGTTCTGGTGGCTTCTACAAAGCGGGTCAGCTCCGCAGCTAGCAGCTCCGGGCGGTCGAAAGCCGGCAGTCTGTGCGCGAGTGCGGGAAGCTCTCCCCGCGAAGCAACCAGCCGATTCGCTTCATCTGCATAGCCAACCAGAGAAGTGCAGCGACCTGAGTACTGGTTATGATCATTTTTCCGGGATGCCCCGTACCGTGTCTCCTTTGGTACACCGGGTACGCCGATCTCGTCGGCGCAGTCCTACCCCGTGTTGCCAGAACCCGCTCACACACTTAGTGCGTCGTTAGCACCCTTTCGAAAGCGGCCGAGGGCTATAACGGCACCTCGTGTGTCGAGCCTGGTTGTAACCACGCCTCACCTGCGGATCTTCCGTCTGCGAGGTCTGACTCAGCATTAACCCCGCTCACGACGTCAACCACATTCTGGAGCTTGGGGACACAAAAAATCCCCGCTTAACCTGGTCAAACGGGGATTTCCGTGTTTGTGCGCGAGGGGGGACTTGAACCCCCACCCTCTAATACGAGGACTAGCACCT
>NZ_JAUNPE010000293.1 GCF_030536815.1 Kocuria sp. | reverse complement strand
CGTCGCCGGGCCCCACCTCGACGTACGGTGACGAGGTCTTGGCCAGCGGGAGGAAGGCCTTCAACAGCTCGGATTCGGAGACCTGCTCCACCGTGGTTGCGGGGGTCGGTGTGGGGAAAACGGTCATGGGTTCAGCGTAACGAGCGGCACACCCTGCTTCGCAGAGGCCACCCGGTCAGCGCGTCTACAGTGGAGATCATGTTCTTCTCCCGCGCGCGTACCCAGGACGGATCTCACGGACTCCACAACTCCACCCGCCGCGCGGCACTGGCGGCCATGACACTGGGGGCTTTGCTGCTCACCGGGTGCGGCTCCCCCGTCACGGTCGAGGGAGCGCCGCACAATACCGATCCCGCGTGCGCGTCCGCCATGCTGGCCATGCCCGAGACCATGGGCGATTTGGACCAGCGGGCCACCACGAGTCAGGGCACCACGGCCTACGGCGATCCCTCGGGGGTGATCGTGCGCTGCGGAGTGGAGCCACCGGCACCCACCACCGATCCGTGCACCAATGTCAACGGAGTGGATTGGCTCATCTCCGAGGTGGAGGGGCAGGAGAACCAGTGGCGAGCCGTCAGTTACGGTCGCTCCCCCGCCGTGGAAATACTTTTCGACACCTCCCGTGTTCCGTCATCCACCGCGATTGTGGAGGCCGGCAGTGCGGTGGCGCAGATCCCCCAGCAGAACTCGTGCTTGTCCGTGTCCGACACCCTGGACCTGCAGAACACCCCCTGACCCGGAACGGGCCACGGGGTGTCAGGACGGTCAGCGATTGAAGCGCGGAGTGGTCAGCGCAGTCCCACGGGGCGTTCGAGCGCCAGTGAAATCAGCTCATCGATCAGATCCGGGTACTGCAATCCGGACGCCGCCCACATCCGCGGGTACATTGAAATCGGGGTGAAGCCGGGCATTGTGTTGATCTCGTTGATGATTACCCGGTGATCGGGCGTGACAAAGAAGTCGCAGCGCGAGAGTCCTTCACCGTCAATGGCGTCGAACGCTCTGGCTGCTTTTTCCCGCAGGGTCTCGATCACATCGTCGGGCAGATTCGCGGGGCAGGACAGTCGGGCGGCGTCGTCCGCCACGTACTTGGCCTCGAAGTCGTAGAACTCGTGACCCTGGACCTCGATCTCACCGGGCAGGGACGCGCGAGGCGTGGACCACTCGTGAGCACCCAGCACGGCGCACTCGATTTCGCGGCCCTCGATCCCCGCCTCGATCACGAGTTTCAGGTCGTACTCGCGAGCGGTCTCGATCGCGGCGTCGAGGTCCTCGGCCCTGTCCACACGGGTGATCCCGAACGAGGAACCGGCACGAGCGGGCTTGACGAAGACGGGAAAACCCAACGCGGCCACGTTCTCACGGACCTGCTCCGGGTTGACTAGCCAGTCGCGGTTGTGGACCACGGTGTAGGGGCCGACCTCCAGCCCGGCGGCCTCGAAGGCGACCTTCATGAAGTGCTTGTCCATGCCGATGGCTGAGGCTGAGACACCGCAGCCCACGTAGGGCAGGTCGGCCAATTCCAGCAGACCCTGCAGGGTTCCGTCCTCTCCGAACGGTCCGTGCAGCAGCGGGAACACGGCGTCGATGTGCCGACCCCGCGTCAGTGCACCGCCTTCGGTCCCGTATTCGTGGACGAGCAGCTCGTTCTCCCCCACCTGCAATGGCAGGGTCACGCGTTTCTCACCCGCGGGCAACACGGCCATGGGTTGGCTGTCCAACAGGGTTTCCAGTTCCTCCTGCGAATACAGGAACCAGGCACCATCGGTGGAGATGCCCACGCTCACCACGTCCCACCGGTCGCGATTGATGGCGCGTAGCACCGAACGGGCGGTGATCAAGGACACCGAATGCTCGGAGGAGCGACCTCCGAACACCACGGCCACGCAGGGTTTGCCGGCCGCGCCGGCCTCCTGCGCGGTCCCTTGGGCGTTGTCCGCCGTGTTCATCATGCGCTGTTCCCTTCGGATTTGAGGTCTCGGCC
>NZ_JAUNPE010000292.1 GCF_030536815.1 Kocuria sp. | reverse complement strand
TCTCCCACTCGTCACCGGCAATGGGCGGTTCGGGGCGGCCGTGCTCATCCGTTTCAATAGTCATGCTATTGCATGCTATCCGGGTGGGCTGCGGGTGCTCGGGCGATCGCCGTCGTCATGCTCGCGGATTTAGACTGAACCCGATGAAGGAAACCACCGGCGGGGTCGTCGCCATTTTGGTCACCGCGTTTTTGTGGGGCACCACCGGGACAGCGGCGACGTTTGCTCCGGACGCCGGCCCTCTCGCCATCGGCGCGGCCGCACTGGGCATCGGCGGGTTGCTCCAGGCGGCCATCGCCCTCCCCTCCCTGGGACGCGCCCGCCGAGAGCTGCGCTCCCACACGGGCATGATCGCCGCGGGAGCCGTGGCAGTGGCCATCTACCCGCTCGCGTTCTACAGCTCAATGCACTTGGCGGGTGTTGCCATTGGCACGGTGGTCTCCCTCGCCTCGGCGCCGCTGGCCTCCGGAATTCTGGAACTCATCCTCGAACGAAAGCCATTGAGCGGCTGGTGGATGGTGGCGGCTACCTTCGGCATTGGTGGTAGTGCAATGTTGTGTTTGGCCAGGGCCGATCAACCCACCGCGTCCGCCGGTGACACCATTGTCGGTATTGGGCTCGGCCTGCTCGCCGGCATTACTTACGCCCTGTATTCCTGGGTGGTCCACCGCCTGATCTCCCGCGGGATAGGGCGCGCGGCGGCTATGGGCACCGTCTTCGGGTTCGGTGGGGCGCTCCTGATGCCCGTCCTCTTCCTCACCGGCGCGCCCCTGCTCGCTTCGACAGAATCCTTCACCGTGGCCGCGTACATGGCGCTGGTCCCCATGTTCCTCGGCTATTACCTGTTCGGCCTGGGCCTCAACCGGGTCCGCCCCAGCACCGCCACAACTCTCACCCTGATCGAGCCGGCCGTCGCGGCGCTCCTGGCGGTCGTGGTGGTAGGCGAGCAACTGACGCCCCTCGGCTGGGCAGGTCTGGGTGTTCTCGCCGTCGCCCTGGTCGTCCTGGGCGTAGCGCCCACCAATACCGACGACGCCGCACCGGTCACCCCATCGCGCGAAGGCCCACCAGTGGCCACACCGCAGCTCTGACCTCCGACCAGAAACTATGGAATTTACCGGTACGAGTCTGCATAGTTAACAACGAGTGTACAATTTCTTGTACGGAGGTGTTCCATGAAAATCATAAATTATTCGGAATCACGGGCTCGCTATGCGGAGGTCTTGGATTCAGTCGTCGATGACCGGGAAGAGGTCATTGTGACTCGCTCTGGCCATGAGCCGGTCGTGATTGTCTCGTTGGACGAGTACAACTCTCTCAAGGAGACGGCCTACTTGATGCGTTCCCCAGAAAATGCACGACGGCTTTTTGATTCGATGGAGGAGCTGGAAGCTGGCCGCGGTACATCACACGACCTTGTGGATGAGAACTGATCGTGAGACTTGTCTGGTCTGAGTCGGCCTGGGAAGAATACCTATGGTGGCAGCGTCAGGACCGAAAGATCCTCAAACGGATCAACCTTCTCATCCAAGACATCACCCGAAACGGCAACGAGGGAATTGGGAAACCCGAGGCCTTGCGCTATTACTTCGCGGGATATTGGTCGCGCAGAATCACAGAAGAACATCGTCTCGTATATAAAGTGACGAGAGACGAAGCCTTGATTGCTACATGTAGGTACCATTACGGGTAGCTTGAGACGCATTGGGATCTAATGATTGTCTACGCTATTTCTGATCGGCCCCTCGGTTGAGGAGAACGTAGAAGAGCAAACCGGCGGTGATCAAGATTGCAAAAACGATCGATGAGACTATGTCGTTGATCGCTCCAGAGACCCGCAACATGAGGGTTCCGATTCCCAGAATGACCAGTAACAGGGCCGGGACAAACGGTCTGAGAATCACGGGAATGCCGCGCGCGGCAGCTGGACTCACCGCCCGTTGATTGGTTTCCATACCCCATGCCATCAGTTGCTGGCCCCCTGCGCAAG
>NZ_JAUNPE010000129.1 GCF_030536815.1 Kocuria sp. | reverse complement strand
CGGCAGTGGCCTGACCGATGCCGGATCCGGCTCCGGTGACCACGTAGACGCGAGGCGCAGCAACTTCAGTGTTGGGCACGATCTCTCCTCAGTGACACGGCCGGCCCCGGTGACTCGACCGCTAGTTTCATGGTGACACGTGTGACTGTAAAGGCCCCGAGAAGCTCGCTATGTCGTCGATCTGGGTCGAACCACTCCCACCCTGGAGTCTGCTGTGAGGTAACTGCAGCGGCGCAGTCTGGTGTGAGGTCAATGCAGAATTCTTGCCCACATCCCGCATTTGCCTCCCCTGAGACTGCCGGCGACCTCAGTAGCGCGGCAGCGACGGGTCGACCTGATCGACCCACGCAAGGACGCCACCGTCCAGATGCTTCACCGTGTCCTCCCGCAGCGCGTAGTCCCGGCGTAACGCACCCAGCGCCTGAGCGGAGCGCGCTCCCGCCTTACAGTGCAGAATGACATTGCCCTCCACCGAATCCGGCAACGCGGACACACCTCGGTTCAGGATCTCCTGCAACGGGACCCGCACGGACCCCGGGATGAAGACCAGATCCCGCTCCCAGTCCTCGCGCACATCGATCAGCGTGAAAGACGTTTCACCCAGTGAACGGGAGGTCAGCAGCCCGGCCAGCTCGGGGGCGGTGACGGTCTCGTGGGAGGCGGGGGCGGCGTCGTCGGCGGTAGGAATCCCGCAGGCCACCGCGACTTGTGAAAGGTCGGTCACCGCAGGGCGGTCGGGATCCGGTAGAACGGTGAGTTCGCGCCAGGTCTGGGCGAGCGCATCGTGGACGAGCACACGACCCAGCAGGGGGCGGCCGATACCGGTGATCAGTTTGAGTGCCTCGGTGACCATGACCGACCCAATGGTCGCCGGGAGCATGCCGAGCACACCACCCTCGGCGCAGGAAGGAACCTGACCGGGTGCCGGTGCCTCCGAGAAGAGGTCGCGATACACCGGGCCGTGACCGGACCAGAACACGGACACCTGCCCGTCGAAGCGCAGAATGGATCCCCAGACAACCGGAATCCCGACGAGTTCGGCGGCGTCGGACACCAGGTAACGCGTGCCGAAGTTGTCCGCGCCGTCCATGACCAGGTCGTAACCGGAGAAGATCTCCAGGGCATTGTCGGTGCTCAGGCGCTCGCCGTGCGTCCGTACGGTGACCAGGGGATTCAGACGGGCCACCGCGTCCGCGGCGGAATCAACCTTGGCACGGCCAATGTCTGCCATCCCGTGGATCACCTGACGTTGCAGGTTGGACACGGACACCACGTCGTCATCGACCACGCCGAGGGTTCCCACCCCGGCCGCGGCAAGGTACTGCAGGGCGGGTGCACCCAAGCCCCCGGCGCCGATCACCAGAACGCGTGCGTTCTTCAGCCGCCGCTGGCCATCGACTCCGAGTTGCGGGAGCGTGAGGTGGCGGGAGTAGCGTTCGAGTTCTTCGTGGCTGAGCTCCGGGGCGGGCTCGACGAGAGGTGGGAAGGGGGAAGCTGCGGTCATGAAACGTGCGACTCCGAGTCTGACGGGACGGGTGAGGACAACGGTGAGGACGGCGAGGCGAGGGAGGGGCCCGGCCAGTCACCGCGAGGCACATCAGGTCCCGCGGTATCGAACCCCGCCGCGCCATCCCCCGTGCCGATCCGCCCGGCCATCGGCGATGACGCCACAGCGTGCGTGCGCCGTGCAATCCGGCCCGCACCGCGCGCCAGCCGCCCGGCTTCCACGGCGTATCGCATGGCGCGGGCCATGTCCACGGGATTCTGGGCGCGGGTCACGGCGGAGGCGAGCAGCACGGCGTCGCAGCCCAGTTCCATGGCCAGCGCGGCCTCGGAGGCCGTGCCAATGCCCGCGTCCAGAACCACGGGAACGCCCGCACGAGAGGCGATCAGCTCAATGTTGTGCGGGTTCAAGATGCCCAGTCCGGTTCCGATCGGCGCACCCAACGGCATCACGGCACTCGCCCCGGCCCGTTCGAGGTGCAGCGCCAGAACGGGGTCATCCGAGGTGTACGCGAACACCTTGAAACCGCGCGCCGCGAGCTGTTCGGTGGCGTCCAGCAGTTCCACGCCGTCCGGGAGCAGGGTGTCCTGGTCCGCGATGATCTCGAGTTTCACCCAGTCCGTTTCCAGCGCTTCCCGGCCCAGTTCCGCGGTCAGCAGCGCATCCCGGGCGGTGTAGCATCCGGCGGTATTGGGCAGCACCTTGATGTCGTTGCGGTGCAGGATGTCGTAGAGGCTGTCCGGGGGAGACGACGCCGCAGCCTCACCGTTCCGGCCCGCGCGGCCGGTGCCCGAACCGAGGCCCGCTCCGGGTGCGTAACGCCGCACCGCCACGGTGGTCAGCTCGGTGCCCGATGCCAGGAGCGCACGCTCCAACATGGCCAGATCCGTGAGGCCGCCGGTGCCCATGATGAGTCGGGAACTCAGGCTCACGCCGTCGATGATCAACTGATCGCTGGCCATCTCAGCCTCCCTGCACCGCGGTGACGATCTCCACGGTCTGGTGTGCTTCGATCATGGTGTCGGACCAGCGAGACCGGGGGATCACCGCGTGATCGAGTGCCACGGCAATGCCCAGCGGCTTGCCGTCGGCCGCGCGGCCCGCGGCGGTGATGTCGCGACCGGTCAGGTCGGCCACGGCATCGGCCACGGACAGGCCCTCGGTGAGGGGTACGGGGTTCCCATTGACCAGGATGGTCTCGTGAGGGGCGGTATTCAAGGCGTCACCTGCTACATTTCGGGGTGCGCGGGGGAGTGCCGCGCGGGGTCTGTCGAGGTCAAGAAGTCGTGGTCGCGTTCGTGGCTGATGGCCGGGTCCAACTCGCCCGTTGCCAGTTCGGCGGCGAGTCGCGAGGCCACGGGCGTGAGCAGAATGCCGTGTCGGAAGTGCCCGGTGCTGATGACCAGCCCGTCCATGGAGCACAGCCCCATGTAGGGCAGATCGTCGGGGGTCCCGGGGCGGGCACGGGCAATCATTTCCAGGACATCGCAGTCATCCACGGCGGGCAGAATTGTTCGCGCGTCCCGCAATAATTGATGTACGCCGCCGGCCAGTACCGAGTCGCGGCCGTCCTCACGGCTCGTTGCGCCCAGCACCAGCGTGCGGTCCGCGCGGGGCACCAGATAGACGGGCCGCCCGCCGACCCGCCCGCGCACCGTTCGGGCGATCACGTTCTCCTCGCCCGGTAACAGCAACGAATCGGGCACCCGGAGCCTGAGAACATCCCCGTACACGGGGCGCAGCCGCAGACTCAAGTTAGGGGGCAGCTGTCCGGCATCACCGGTGTTCAGACCGGTTGCCAGGACAACCGCTTCGCCCTGGACCGTCTCGCCGCCGTCCAGGAACACTCCGCTCACCCGGGGTTCGGATCCGCGCGTCGAGAGAACGCGTTCCACCTTCGCGTGGAACCAGCGCACGGGGCCGGGGTCGGTGGCACCGTTCAGGGTGTCGATGACGGGCGCGTCGAGCGCGTGAATCAGTGAGGCCGCAAGTAACCGGGGATCCACTTGGTGATCCGTGGGAACCCTGATGGCACCGGCGAAATGCGGTGCGAGAGCGGGTTCAAGTTGTCGGGCCTCGCGAGCGGTGATGGTGTCCACCCGCATGCCCGCGGCCCGCTGATGATCCGCAAGATCCTGGAGGCTCTCTGCGTCCGCGGAATCCACCCCCACGACCAGGGTCTCTTCCGTGCGGTAGCCGGTGGGTAGTCCCGATGCCGCAGACACGCGCTCGATGAACGCCGGATACTCCACGGCGGAGGCGGCCATGAGTGGGTAGAGACCCTCTTGTCCGTACTGTGTTTCGGCAATGGGAGCCAACATACCGGCGGCTGCGTAGGTGGCTCCCGAGGCGGGCTCGGGATCTGCGAGCGTCACGGCAACGCCGCGGCGTCGTAATTCGAAAGCGGTTGCCAGACCGATCAGGCCGGCGCCCGCGACCACTGCGTGCCGTGGGGCACCGTGACGAACAACGGGTGGCATGGGTACCACTTCACTCCCTCCGGCGGCATGACCCGCATCAGGTTTACGGTCGGCGGCTCACGCCCTCTCAGCCCGCTGCGGTGGTTGCCGGGACAACAATTGCGGACTCCCGTGGAACTTCCGGCCGTGTGACCGATACGTCCCAGTGTAACCGTGACCCGTGGCACCATGGCCACATGAGTGAGCAACAAAAGCAGGGTGCCCGCCGGCGTGACGCGTTCGCGAAGGCCAAGCTGTACGTGTGTGTCACGGCGCGGCAAGACCACGGTGACCTGCGGGAATTCCTGCATTCCGCCTACGAGGGCGGCGTGGACATCATTCAGCTGCGCGATAAGAAACTGGAAGCCGCGGCCGAGATCCGGGCCATCGAGGTGCTCGCGGACGTTGCTCGCGAGCACGGCAAGCTCTTCGCGGTCAACGACCGGGCGGATGTCGCACTGCTCACCGGCGCGGACGTTTTTCACGTGGGACAAGGCGACCTCACCACCCCGCAGGCGCGCCGGTTGCTGGGTGATGGCGTGATCATCGGCCGTTCGTGCCTGTCCCGCGGGCAAGTGGATGCCGCCATTGCGGATCATGGGCTGGATTATTTCTGCACCGGGCCCGTGTGGGAGACACCCACCAAACCCGGTCGAGCGGCCGTTGGCCTGGAACTCCCGCGGTACGCGGCGGAGCATGCGGGGGACAAACCGTTCTTCGCGATCGGCGGGATTGACGCGCAACGGTTGCCGGCCGTGCTCGAGTGCGGTGCGTCGCGGATCGTGGTGGTCCGGGCGGTCACGGGCGCCGCCGATCCCGAAGCCGCCGCTCGAGAGCTGAGGGCTTTCCTGTAGTTACGTGGTTCTGACCGAGCAGCGCCCCGGATGCTGCTCGCACCACGGAGTGACACCGGGGAACTTCCCGCGGTGGTCGGCAACCCATTGGTACACGCGATCCTGAAGCATTCGCACCGGGGGGATCCGGTACAGGCGGCCAAAAATGCGGGTGCCGAGGGCTGTGTCCAGGGTGGCGGCCACGGCGGCCGCGCCCGCCGATTTCCTCTCGCCGGTCACGGCCCAGACTGCCGCGTGGGCTTGTGATTCGGTGAGACCGAAGCGTTCCAGCACGTCCGGTTGTTGGTACGCGTGGGTGGTGATGCGGCCGTGCCTGTCGAGGGCGCGGACCCACCCCACGGCGCGGGTGCAGAAGCCGCAGCGGCCGTCGAAGATCAGGTCCAGCTCGGCCTTGCCGGGTCCGCTGTCCCGGCCGCTCACAGCAGTGCCGATCCGCTGATGGACGTGGTGCAGTCCCCGCCCACCCACACGTTTCCGTGGGCGTCCGAGGTCACGGTCACACGCCCTCGGCGCTCCATGGCCGTTCCCTGCTGAGCAACGTACGACGACGGCGCTCGGCCGGTTCTCATGAGCCACTGCGCCAGGCTCGCGTTGAGGCTCCCCGTGACGGGATCCTCGTAGCCGCCGGTTCCCGTGACGAAGGCGCGGACCTCGAACTGTTGCGGGCTGCCCTCCGGATAAGGGCCCACCACGCCGACCTTGTAATTTCCCAGTGCCGGGTAATCCGGTTCGATGGCCAGCACGTCGGCCGCGGAGGGGAGCAGAACGGCGGCCCATCCCGGTCCGTTGTCCACCCACTGGTGGGCCACGATTTCCTCGTCATCCAGGCCCAACCCGGCCTTGACCTGCTCAAGCATGGCCGGGTCGAAGTTCCCCGACCGCGAGGTGGGCGGCGCGGCGAAGGTCAGAGCGCCGTCGTTGGTGGGTCGGATCTCGACCAGGCCAGCGGCGCATTCCTGCACAATGACATCGCCGGAGCGGGCGGCGTTGCCCGCCTCGCGCCACGCGTACGCCGAACCGAGCGTGGGGTGACCCGCGAAGGGTAGCTCACCACCGGGGGTCCAGATACGCAGCCGGTAATCCGCGTCCGGCGAGGTGGGCGGGAGGACGAACGTGGTTTCGGACAGATTGGTCCACCGCGCGAACCGGGCCATGTCCTGGTCGCTGAGATCCGTGCCGTCGAGTACCACCGCGACCGGATTGCCCATGTGGGGATCGCGGGAGAAGACATCGACCTGGGCGAACGGACGTCGGCGTTGCTGATCAGTCATGGGTTGATTCCATCACATGC
>NZ_JAUNPE010000128.1 GCF_030536815.1 Kocuria sp. | reverse complement strand
CGATTCACATCTGAGAAGTGATGTTAGTCATATAGACTCAGATGATCAAGAGCCGACCCCTCAGATGCGGTGAGAAATGCCCACGACCGACCCATGGCCCCCCAATGATCCATCGGCGCGCCAAAAACTTCTGGCTCAATTGGCCCAGCTGTACTTCGTGGACGGCGCGTCCAAGGTGGCGATCGGCAAACAAATCAACCTGTCACGGTTCCAGGTGGCCGCGCTCATCCAGGAGGCGCAAGACACCGGAATCGTCCGCATCGAGATCGTGATCCCGGACAATGACCAGGACGCTCGGCTCGCCCAGGCACTCGGAATCACTCGGGTCGTCACGGTGGGTACCGGGCCGTGGCCCGCGGACCGCCACACCCTGGCCAGGGAAACCGCCCGTGTCTTCATGGACCAGGTCGAGCCCGGAGATGTGCTGGGCATTTCATGGTCCCGCACTCTTCAACTCGTCACTCGGGAGCTGCCGCAGCTACCCCACAACCAGGTCATTCAACTGGCCGGGGCGCTCAATAACGATGACAATCAGGCGGCTCCCCGTCTCCTGGCGGAGCTGACCTGCCAATCCGCGTGGCCGCTCTGGGCACCACTCATCGTGGAGAACGCCCATGCGCTCATGAAGAGCCCGGAAATTGCACGGACACTTGACCGGGCCAATGCCCTGGACGTCGCCCTGATCGCCATTGGGGCCTGGTCGCCGGAGCTGTCCTCCGTGTGGAACAGGGTGCCCCCGGAGGTAGCCGAACAGGCCCGCAACGCGGGCGCCGTCGCCGAAATTTCGGGACATCTCCTGACTGCGGACGGTGCGCCGGTCAGCTCACCGGTCGAGTCCATGGTCGTCGCTGCCTCGGTGAACCAGATCAGGAACGCTCGCACCACCGTGGCCGCTGCTTCTGATGCAGGCCGGGCACCCGCGGTCCACGCCGCCGCGCGCGCCGGGCTCATTGACGTTCTCGTGTGTGACGAGCCACTGCGCCAGGCCCTGGCCGCGCTCGTCGACCGCCCCGAACCCACGCCGGCCAGCGCCGGCTGACCCAGAGATTCCGGAAAGGTATTCGCATATGTCCGCAACGGTGGTGGGGATCGACTCCTCAACACAGTCCTGCAAAGTAGTGGTGGTGGATCTGGAGAGCGGCAAGGTGCTCTCGACCGCCACGGCACCCCACCCGGACGGCACGAGTGTCGATCCACACGTGTGGCTGCAAGCACTCAAGACCGCGTGGCGGGAGGCGGGAGTTCCCGAGCGCGGCGATGTCGTGGGCGTGTCCGTGGCCGGGCAGCAGCACGGCATGGTGGCCGTTGATGCCCAGGGCGCACCCGTGCATGATGCGCTGCTGTGGAACGACGTGCGCAGCGCCCCGCAGGCCGCTCGCATGGTGAGCGAGCACGGCGTGGACTGGTGGATGGAAACGGTCAACATGGCGCCCGTGAGCTCCATGACCCTGGCCAAGCTCGCGTGGTTGCGCGAGAACGAGCCCCAAGCCGCCGCCCGGGTGCACCGGGTCATGTTGCCGCACGACTGGCTGACCCTGCACCTGAGCGGTGAGTTCGTCACGGATCGCTCGGATGCGTCCGGTACCGGCTACTTCCACGCCACGGACAACCAGTACCGACCCGAGCTGCTCCAGGAGTATTTCGGCGCGGTTCCGGAATTGCCGCGGGTGCTGGCCGCTCACGAGCCCGCCGGTACTCGCATGCCGGAGTGGTGCGGAACCGGCGGCACGCCCGCCGTGGTCGGCGCGGGTGCGGGAGACAATGCTGCCGCGGGTCTGGGTCTGAACCTCGAGCCGGGCGAGGTGGCCATTTCCGTGGGCACCTCGGGCACGGTGTTCGCCTGTAACGCCGAGCCCACGATCGATCGCTCCGGTGTCACCGCCGGTTTCGCAGACGCCACCGGCCAGCACCTTCCCCTGTTGTGCACCATCAATGCCGCGCGCGTCATGACCACCACCGCCGCGACGCTGGGGGCCGATCTGGACGAATTCACGCGGCTGGCCACGAGCGGACCCAGCGACGCCGGCGGGCTCACGATGCTCCCCTATTTCGACGGCGAGCGCACGCCCAACCTACCCGAGGCCACCGGACGCTTGGACGGCCTCACCCGGGCGTCGTTCACGCGAGAAAATCTCGCGCGCTCCGCCGTCCTGGCCGTGGCGAATTCACTGGCGGACTGCCTGGACATCCTGCGCGATATTCACGTGGACGTGGAGCGGGTGTTGCTCATTGGCGGCGGCGCCAAGTCGGACGCGTTGCGCAGTGTGCTCCCGGACACCCTGAATCTGACCGTCAGTGTCCCGCGCTCCGCAGAGTACGTGGCGTTGGGTGCCGCTCGCCAGGCAGCATGGGCAGCGACCGGACGGCAACCCGACTGGCCCCGCGTGATCGACAGCGAATTGGCACCCACCGGCGACACCGGCGTCGGCGAGTTCCGCGAGCGCTACGGGGCCTTGCGGCGCCGCTACGAAAAGCAGCTGAGCTGACGACGCCGCTCGGAGACCGGGCGGCTCAGGCGAGGGTTCCGCGAACGGCCGCTTCGATGGTGGCTCGCGCGCCGTGGCTACGGAAACTGCGAAGCGCCGCGAGATACGGTGTGGTGAATTCGGGGTGCGCCACGAGGTCGCCGAAGAGTTCGGGGTCCCGGATGAACGCGAGTTCGTCATCCTCGTGCTGGGCGGCGGCAATCATGACACGGTCCTTACGCTGATCGACCACGTCGATCGGCTGGCCGTTCTCGTCCGTCCCTTCGGCGTAGCGCGCCCATGAGGCCACGATGGTGGCAGAGAGGGTGAGCTCTCCTCCGGCGGCCAGGTTTTCCTGGATGACCGGGACCAGCCACTTGGGGATCCGGTCGGAGGACTCGGCGCACAACCGCGCCAGAGTGTCCCGGACATGAGGGTTCGCGAACCGTTCGATCAGCTGACGTTTGTAGGCGTGAACGTTCACTCCCTCGAGGGGCTGCAGGGTGGGCGTGGCTTCACGGTCCATGTAGGCCAGCAAATACTCGACGAAGAGCGGGTCCTGGCACACCTCATGTGCGTAGCGGTAGCCGGCCAGGTAGCCGGGGTAGCACAGGGCCTGGTGGCTGGCGTTGAGCAACCGGAGCTTCATGAGTTCATAGGGCACCACGTCGGGAACGACCTGCACACCAACGTCCTCGAACGGCGGCCGCCCGGACACGAAGGAATCCTCGAGCGCCCATTGGGTGAACGGTTCGCACACCACTGGCCAGGTGTCCACTACGCCGAACTCGCGGGTGACGAGTTCCCGGTCCGCGTCCGTGGTGACCGGGGTGATGCGGTCGACCATGGAATTGGGGAACGGGACGGTATCCTGGATCCACTGCGCCAGCTCGGGGTCACGCAGCCGCGCGTAGGCCGTGAACTGCTCGCGTGCCATGTCCCCGTTGCCCTGAATGTTGTCGCAGGACATCACGGTGAAGGGCTCGGTACCCGCGGCCTTTCGCTGGGCGAGTGCTTCCACGACCAGCCCGAAAACGGTGGCCGGCGGTTCCGCAGAGAGTTCCTTGTCCGCGGCCTGGGCTTGTTCGAGATCATGCACCACGGCGGGGTTGGTGTCATCGAACCGGCCCGTGGCCTGGTTGAAGTTGTAGCCGCCCTCGGTGATCGTCAGGGAGACGATGCGGGTGCTGGGTGCGGTCAGCAATTGCATGGCCCGTTCGGGCTGGGCCGGAGCCAACACGTAATCGACGATCGACCCGATGACTCGGGGTTCCAGCGTGCCGTCCGGGTGCTTGAGGACCAAGGTGTACAGGTGGTCCTGTTCCTCCAGGGCCCTCTGCATGGCAGCGTCCCCGGGCAGTACCCCCATGCCGGCAATGCCCCAGTCGAGGGCCTCGCCCTGATTCATCAACTGATCCAGGTACATCGCCTGGTGCGCTCGGTGGAAGCCACCCACACCGAAGTGCACGATGCCCACCGTGACCTTGGAGCGGTCATAGCCGGGCACCGGAATCTCCAGTGCATCGAGGACCGAATGATTCAGCGGGCGGGCCTGTCCCGCGGCATGGTCAGAACTCACGAGATCCTCCAGAGGTGTGCAGCAAACCGCAGCGGGGAGAGCTGGGTCACATTGGAGAATATCAGATGAGCATCAGCGGTGTCTCATATGAGACCGAGGAATTCCGGGCGAAATCCTACCGCTCGAATTCGGTGACCCCGGTGAACTCCTGGGCCGCACGCAAACGCTCCAGTTGGTGCTCGGGGATCGGCGGCAGGTCGGTCAGGTTGTACCAGCCGACGGTCAATGATTCGTCATCCGCGACCCGCGCCTCGCCGCGCACGTAACGGCACACAAAGGTGTGGTCCAGGAACTGGCACAGGTCTCCGTTGGGGAACCGCACGACGTCGTAGGCCTTGACCCCCACGAGCGCTTCGACCTCGACGTCCACACCGGTTTCTTCGAGGCATTCCCGGCGTGCGGCAACGCCCGGGTCCTCCCCCGGTTCCACGATGCCGGTGATCAGACCCCAGTTGCCGTTGTCGGAGCGCTGACCCAGCAGCACCTTGCCCTCGTGGATGACCACGGCGGTGCAGCCCGGCAGCCACAAGAGGTCGTGACCAATTTTTTTGCGCAATTCCACGATGAATTCGGGTGTGGCCACGGGGCGGTCCTCCTGCTGGTCGAGCTGGCATGCTGAGCTCCATGTCTACCGGAGCGGCCTACATGAACGCCAAGACTCCCAGACTGCCCACCAACATGAAGGGTCCGAAGGCCACCCGGGAGGACATCTCGATCTTGCGCGCGGCCAAGAGAGCCGCGGAGAACAAGCCCGCCAGGACAAAGGTCACCGCGATGGCCATGAACGTGTGGCTCACGGACGCGAAACCCGTGGCGATGCCCAGGACTCCCGCCAGCCGGACATCTCCCAGACCCATGCCGGCCGGGTAGACAAGGCGCAGCAGAACGAACAACCCGCCCATGATCATGAGACCCCACAGCATCCACCACCAACGGACGGGTTCACCACCGAGACTCGCGGAGACACCCAGGGGCGCGGTGACGGCTGGGTACAGCGGCCACACCACTTTGCGCGGGAGCCGGTGATACCGGATGTCGGTCGCGGCCAACCACACTCCTGTGCACGCAAGAACCAGGACACCCAGGGCACAGGTCGCCGCGGCCAACCACCCTGACGCGTTGGCCGCTTGGAGCTGTTGCCCCACGAACTCCCCGACACCCGCCGTCATTGGCTGCATCATGATCTCCATCCTAAGCACGCCCGCGGACACCGTCAGCCGACCCAGCGGATGTGCAGTACGAGTTCCTAGACTAGGGGTATGAGCGCACCGTGGGATTCCCGCCCCGCCCGAGTGAGCGTACCGGCCAATCAGTTCGCTGCGCTGTGCCGATCGTCCCCGTGGCGTTGGGACACGCTGCAGTTCACGCTGCACTGGACGGAGCGCAACGACCAACCGGCAGCGCTTCCCGTGCGGGCGTGGATTCGACGGCCGTCGGATCTGCGCGTCGAGACACTGCAGGGCAAGCTGCTCTATACGGCCACCTCCCTCGAAAAGTCCCGCGACGATTTCTACGTGGCGGCCACCCCTAAGTCGTGGCTGCTCCCACCCGCGCTCGTCACGCCCCTCTACGACGACGACGGCCTGGTACGACGCCGCCCCGAGGCCGCCTACGGCGACCCCATGTTCGGAGGGGGCCGCTGGCAAGCGGTCCTGGACCCGGTCGAGTGCGTGGGATCCGCCCCCATTCCGAACAACTTGCCCGAGCAGCGGCCGTCCAACCTCACGGATGTGGTCCAGGGTCGCTTCGCGAACCGCAGGGTCTGGATCGCCACCGTCACTCCGAGAACCCGTTACCGCCCCTTTACCCCGGAACATCCGCTGGCACCCGGGCCCACGCGCATTGCCGTGGATACCGCGACCGGCGTGTGCGTGTACTCCTCGGTGCTCGAGGGCCCCTTCGCGGGTCAGGGGCACAAGGTGGGCATCGAGGCCGTGGACGACTACCTCCTGGACGACCTCTTCACCGATATGGACTTCAACTTGACGGACGTCTCGGACCACTTGCCGTGGCCCATTCCGCTGGACTGATCCAGCTGACGAAAGATGCCGCCCGGTGACCCTCGGGAAC
>NZ_JAUNPE010000291.1 GCF_030536815.1 Kocuria sp. | reverse complement strand
ACCCAGGCCGTGGTGCAACTGGCCGCCAACGCCGTGCGGTACAGCGAACCGCACACCACGATCGAACTGAAGGTCCAGCACATGAGCCTGTCCGGCCGGTCCATGATCATGGTGGGAGTCCGTGACGAGGGCATCGGGATTGCCAAGGCGGACCAGGCGCGGATCTTCGAACGTTTTGCCCGCGTCTCCGACAGCGGCGGTGAGTCGGGTTCCGGTCTGGGCCTGGCCATTGTCGAGGCCATTGCGCAAGCCCACGGCGGCTCGGTCAGCCTCACGTCCCGGCCGGGGCACGGTTCCACGTTCACCATCATTTTCCCGCAGGACAACACCCCCGTGCCAGATCCCGAGGAGCGCTGACATGCGAATACTGATTGCCGAGGACGAGCCCCGCATTTCGCGATTTGTGGCTCGAGGCCTGAAGGCTCACGGTTACACGCCCACCGTGGTGGAGGACGGGATCACCGCTTTGGACTACGCGAGCAGCGGTGAGTTCGATCTGCTGGTCCTGGACGTGGGGCTACCCCGCATGGACGGATTCGCCGTGCTGCGTGCCCTGCGTGAGATGGGCGCGGACATCCCGGTCCTCATGTGCACCGCCCGCGATTCCGTGGCGGACACGGTGCACGGACTGGAGGGCGGCGCGGACGACTACCTGGCCAAGCCCTTCCGGTTCGAGGAACTGCTGGCCCGGATCAAACTGCGTGCTCGCGAGCGCAACGGCGGCGGCGCACGACCCGCCCAGGAGAGCCGTGAATTCGGGGATCTCACCTTGAACCTCCGCACGCGGGTTGCCACCGTGGGCGCGGGTGCGCACAAGCGCGAGGTTGAACTGTCCAGCCGCGAGTACGCCCTGCTGTTGTTGTTCCTGGAGCACCCGAACCAGGTGCTCACCCAGGAAATCATCCTGTCGAGGGTGTGGGGTTACGACTACGACGGCGCGTCCAACGTGGTGGTGGTCTACCTGCGTTACCTGCGGAAGAAAATGGGTGCGGACCGGTTCATCACCGTGCGTGGGGCCGGTTACAAACTGGTGGATCCGCGTGCGTCGTAGGTTCGCCCGCCCCGGCCGGGTGATTATGAGAAGTTCCTCATGTCCGGCTCACGGTGGTTTCATTGACCCGCAGCACAGTTGAGACATGAAAATGCTTCGGAACGCCGCGATCCTCGCGGCACTGGGGGTGACGGCCACCGCCCTCGTGATCATGCCCATGGACTCCCCTGAGACCACCACCGTTCCGGGCATTGTGGTGACCCCGCAGACCACGACCAGCGCGTCACCGAGCGAGGCCACGACCCGGAGCGCGGTGGGTCACGCCGAGCAGGCCCCGGACCCCGCGGCCCCGGCGCCGACCGAACGCCCGGTCGCTCCCGCGCCGTCGTTGGCTCCCGTACCCGTTCCCCAGGCCCCCGCCCTGGGCGGCGTGTGCGAGTGGGACGACGAGGAGTGGGAGTGTGACGGGGACTGGGGTGACGACTGAGTCCCTCGTGGGGTTAGAATGGCGCGGTGCACCCCGTGCACGCACAGACCGTGAACCGGCCATCACCGGGGAGTCTTCGGAAGAACGGATCGCTCCGGCGGAGCGATGTCAGTAGAACCGAACGGGTGGGCCCGTGACAGCCTTCGAATGAGCGGCTCGCGGCGTCGTCGTTCCCTGTGGGAGCGCAACGGCGCGAGTAAGCGAGGTGGTACCGCGCCGCCGGCGTACTCCGTGCGCCCCAGCGTCCTCGCATCCTGAATTTACTGACGTCTCAGGATGGAGCACCGTGACTGATTCACCCGTTTACCCCAAGGTAAGCACCGACCCCGCCGCTCAGGGCGTCCCGTCCGCCCCGCGGTTCCCGCAGGTCGAGGAGCGCGTTCTCGAGTACTGGAAGCAGGACGACACCTTCCAGGCCAGCATCGACCGGCGCGATCGCGGCCAGGACGGTGCCAACGAATTCGTCTTCTACGACGGCCCTCCCTTCGCCAACGGCCTGCCCCACTACGGGCACCTGCT
>NZ_JAUNPE010000127.1:1470-6139 GCF_030536815.1 Kocuria sp. | reverse complement strand
GCTAGGCGAATCCTCCAGGCGTGCACATTCCCCAACGCGTGGGCAACGTGCGGCATTCAGCATAGCGGAACTCGAACCCCTGATGCGAATCGAGAGTAAACCAGCGGCAGGATCCGAGCCGAACGGCGTCGTCCTACCGAACGTTAGCCCTTCACAGCGCCGCCGGTGAGACCCGAGACGATATACCGCTGCAGCAGCAAGAACAGAAGCACCACGGGGATTGCCGACAGGATGGCACCGGCGGTGAACACGCCCCAATTCTCGCCGAACTGTACGGACACGAACTGGTACAGCCCCACGGCCAGGGTGTACTTCTCGGGGTCCTGCAGCACGATCTGCGCCAGCAGGAAGTCGGAGAAGGACGCAATGAATGAAAGCATGCCCACGACCACCAAGATGGGTGTAACCAGGGGAAGGATGATCGTCCAGTAGATCTGGGAGTGCGAAGCGCCGTCCAGGGTGGCGGCCTCGTCCAGGTCCCGGGGAATCGTGTTGAAGAACCCGTACATCAGGAACGTATTGGCACCCAATGCGCCCCCCAGGTAGACCGCGACCAGACCCAGCCGTGAGTTCAGGCCAAGGAACGGGTAAACCTCGGAAATGCTGAAGAGCAGCAGGAAGATCGCCACGAACGCCAACAACTGCGGGAACATCTGGATGATCAGCAGGGACATCAGCCCGCCCCCACGGAACTTGAAGCGGAACCGTGAGAATGCGTAAGCCGCGGCTGCCCCCATCAGCACCGCCCCCACCGCGGTGGTGATGGAAATGAACATGGAGTTCCCGAACCACGTCATGAACGGGTTCTGCGGATCGGTGAGCAGGTTCTGGTAATTTGCGCCGGTCACCTCCGCGAAGAGATCATTGGAGCCCAACAGCGAACCGGTAGGCGACAAGGACGCCGAAAACGCATAAATCAGCGGGAACAATGCAAAAACACAGGCCACGACCGCGGCAATGTGTTTCCATCCCCCGCGGGCAAAACGCTGTCCGGCGCTGAGCCGCGAGCGGGAACCGGGCCGATCGTTCTTGACGGTCGAGGTGGTTGAAGTAGACATGTCAGTTGATCTCCTCGAAAGCCTTGCTGCGGCGGAACGTCAGTGCCGAGACCAACGCGACCATGATGAAGATGAGGATGGACAGCGCGGAAGCCACGCCGTAATCGTTGGTACCGCCCGCAAAGGCGATCTTGTACACGAAAGAAATCAAGATGTCCGTGGCACCCACACCAGTGGTGGATTCCAGATTCTGCGGCCCGCCACCGGTCAACAGGTAAATGACGTTGAAGTTGTTGAAGTTCATGGCGAACGAGGCGATCAGCAAAGGACCAACGGCCACCATGAGCATCGGCAGGGTGATCGAACGGAACCTCTGCGCAGCACCCGCGCCGTCCATTTCCGCCGATTCGTACAGCTCGGACGGGATGGACTGCAGGGCACCCGTGGTCACCAGGAACATGTAGGGGAAGCCCAGCCACAGGTTCACCATCAGCAACGAGGCCCTGGCCAGCCAAGGGTTGTCCAACCAGGGGATGTTTGCGCCACCCAGGAGCACCTGGTTGATGTACCCGAAGTCCGCGTTGAGCAGTCCCGCCCAGATCAGGATCGACAGGAACGCGGGAAACGCGTAGGGCAGGAAAATGATCGCCCGGTAGACGGTGCGGAACTTCAAGTTCTTGTCGTTGAACAGAATGGCCAAGAGGAGACCCAGGAAGAATGTGAGAGCCACGGAGAGGATGGCGAACACGAAGGTCCACAGAGTGACGGACACGAACGGGCCGCCCAGGATCTCCGGATTGAAAATGGCCGCAAAATTCTGGAGTCCCACGAAAACCCGCCAACCGGGGCGCAGTTCCTCACCCGCGGGGCTGACGAATGAGCCTTCTCCGTTGTTCGGGTACACGGTCCCGTCATTGGCAACCATGGCGTCCGTCTGCTCGTCGTACACCAGGGACGGTGTGTAGGCGTACGCCGTGCGACCGTCATCGGTGCGCAATACGCCGTCGGCGGCGTCCTCGGAAACGGGCACCCGCAGGTCCATGACCTCTTCGTACGCAGCCGTGACCTGGCCGTAGTCCAGCAGGTCATAGCCGGGAACTTCCGCGATGACACCGTCGGTGACCTGAGCATCCCCGGCTGCCGAAAGCGGCTGATCCTGCGTTCCCACCAGCACTTGCTCGTCCTGCGTTGTGGCCAACGCGAGCTCACCGTTGTTGCTGAGCACTCTCACGGAGTACTCCCGGCCACCTTCCACACGCTGTTCGTACGTGCGGGTGAGCTGATTGATGGCCGCTTCCTTGGTGGAGTTGTGGCCGTCGCCGTAATTGGTGAAAGCGGTGGCCGCGGTGTAGAGGACCACGAAGATCTGGAACACCAGCAGGAAGATCAACCCGGGGTAGAGGTACTTGGCCGGCAACACCCTGCGGGTCGGGAGGAAATAGACCAGGTCGGCAACGATCAATGCAATCAACAGGAACGCCAGGATTCCCCAGCTCCCTGCCGCCCACGCGGAGAGAATCCCGAACAAACCGAAGGCGTTGACCAATGCCATCAGGACCAGCTTGACCACGAACCCCGCGCTGAAGCCGCGTGAGTGGGAATGCCGGATGTGCAGGGGAGCGCTCAAGCTGTCACCGTGGCCCGAGCCGTTAATCGCAGCAGAAGTGTCAGGACGATCGGTGCTCGTACTCATTGGATTTGTCCTTCGATATTGGCGACCATGCGATCCCAAAGCTCAACCGGGTCGCCGTTGCCGTTGACGATCCCGTTCTCGGTGGTCCCCCAGAACGCCCAGACCGCGCCCATGGCGGGGATGGCCGGCATGGGTAACGCCGTGGTGGCGATTTCCGCATATGCCGAACGCAACGGGTCATCCTTCATGTTCTCGATCGCCACTTCGCTGGCCGGGGGCCGGTCGGTGCTTTCGTACATCGCCGTTTGGGATTCCGGGCGAGTCAGGTAATTGGCGGCAAAGTCCTGCGCCGCCACCGGATTCGATGCGTTGGCGTTGACGAAGAAGGCCTGAACGCCGGCGAACGGACGCGCCTCTTCACCACCGGCGGGGGGTACGGGCAGGACGCTCACGTTCATGTCCGCGGCTTCGATGTCCACGAGATCCCAGGGACCGGCGATGTGGAACGCGGACTCGCCGGACATGAAGGATTCCTTGGCGATGTCCGGCGTCATGGATGTCCTAAGGTCTCCGCTCCGGCCCAGTTCTGCCAGGTATCGGGCGAATGCGTGTCCGCTCTGGCCACCCATGGCCAGATCGCTCGAGTACTCACCGTCCTCGTCGCGTTCAAAAACTTCCGCCCCGAAGGAGGTTTGCAGTGGGTACAGGTGGTAAGGGTCCCCGGCATCGGGTGACTGGCTCACCGTGAACGGGTAGTCAACACCCCGTTCGTTCATGAGGCGGTGACCTTCCGCGCGCAATGCGTCGAATGTCTCGGGATCATCGGTGGTCAGGTCGTTGTTGCGCACCAGCGCCACGCTTTCCACCGCGTAGGGCACCCCGTAGCTGACCCCGTTGTAGACCACGGCGTCCCGCGCGTTCTGGGTGAATTCTTCACCCCGGTCGCCCAGTTCGACCGGCGCGACCACGCCGTTGGCGGCCAACTGACCCAAGTTGTCGTGGGGGGACACGATGATGTCCGGAGCCTGCCCGGTGGGCGACTGGGAGATGAAGTTGGAGATGGCCTGGGCGTTGATCTCCCGCTCGATGAAACGCACGTCCACACCGGTGTCCGCCGTGTATTTCTCGGCGATTTGGCGCAGCGCGGGGATTTCGTCGTCACCGGCCTGGATCGTGACTTCTCCCGGGCCCACACCCAGCGCTGCCACCCCCGTGGTGGGCGCGGAGGAACACCCCGCGAGGAGAAGAGCGCAGCCGGCGGCTGCCGCGACTAACCGGCGTGAGGGAGTCATGAGATTGTCCTCTTCAGTTGTCCGTGTGCTCATGAAGTGGCCGATCCACGCGAGGGCGGAGACCGGTCTCATTGGGGCAACCGATGACCGGTTGACGCGTCGAAAAAGTGGATATGTTCCGTGTTCGGAGCCACCCACACGGTGCTACCGACCCGCAACGGCGTGCGACCGTCCGTGCGCACAACCACGGGGCTGGCGCCATCGTCCTTCGCGTCGGGATCGGCTTCCGCAACCTGCGCGGAGGGATCCACCCGCACCACGGTGTTGGCAGCAGTGACCGGCGCGAGGTAGCCGTACACGTAGGCGTCCGCGCCGAGTTCCTCGACCACCTCGGCGACAATGGGCAGCCCTGTACCTTCCTGAGCGGTAGCCATGTCCTCGGGGCGGATACCCACGGTGACTTCGTCGGTGGTCAGTGCCTCCTGCTGGGCGGGGGAGAGATCTAGGGCCAGGGACCCCAACTTCACCTGCCGGTGGTGCACGGTCGCACGAAACAGGTTCATGGCCGGTGAACCGATGAACCCGGCAACGAACTCGCTGTTGGGGTGGTCGTAGAGCTTCCTGGGGGTGTCAACCTGCATGAGCACACCGTCCTTGAGTACGGCCACCCTGTCACCCATGGTCATGGCCTCCACCTGGTCGTGGGTCACGTAGACGGTGGTGACACCCAGGCGGCGGGTCAGTGCAGCAATCTGGGTTCGTGTCTGGACCCGCAGCTTGGCGTCCAGATTTGACAGCGGCTCGTC
>NZ_JAUNPE010000127.1:0-1460 GCF_030536815.1 Kocuria sp. | reverse complement strand
CGGCGAACGGACGATGGCTCGCCCCATGGCCACGCGTTGGCGCTGACCGCCGGACAGGGCCTTGGGCTTGCGGTCCAGGAACTGGGTCAGGTCCAGGACCTTGGCGGCATCTTCGACCCGCCTACGGCGTTCCTCCGCGTTCACCTTGGCGATCTTCAGTGCGAATCCCATGTTCTCCGCCACGGTCATGTGCGGGTACAGAGCATAGTTCTGGAAGACCATGGCGATGTCACGGTCGCGGGAGGGCACGTCGGTGACGTCGCGATCCCCGATCAGAATCTTGCCGTCCGTGACGTCCTCGAGCCCCGCCAACATGCGCAGGGTGGTCGACTTACCACAGCCGGACGGGCCCACCAGGACCAAGAATTCTCCGTCCGCGATGTCGAGGTCCAGATTCGTCACGGATGGGCGCTCGGCCCCAGGGTATTGACAAGTGATGCGGTCGAAGGTCACGGCAGCCATGGGCAGAGATTCCTTTCAGAGACCCCGTCACGGGGAGGTTCGGCACCCCGCGGCCAGGCTGCCGATCAGCGGCACGACCCAAAAAGTTGTTACGCTTATCACTAATGTAAGCGATTCCACTCTCGTGTGGCAATCACCACGAGTCGCGTCCCCGAGCCGGGAAAAACGAAGGCACGTTCATGGCCACCCCTGAACAACCGGCGTATCGTCCGCTTCAGGTCCCGCCTCGCCTGACGGACGTCGCGGCGAGAGCAGGAGTATCCACGGCAACGGTCTCGCGTGCGCTCACCGGCAGTGGCCCCGTCTCGTCGAAAACCAGACAACGGGTCGCGGATGCCGCCAAGGAACTCGGGTTCGTTGCCTCCCATCACGCGTCGAGTCTGGCCAGTGGTCGCAGTCGCAACATCGGCGTGGTCCTGCCCTACGTGGATCGCTGGTTCTTCGCGACCGTTCTCGACGGTATTGCCGGTGCACTCACGGGTGCCGGGTACGACGCCGCTCTGTACAACCTGCAGGGCGAGAACTTCCGCGAGAGCGTGCTCACCGATTTCTTGCTCCGCAGGCACCTGGACGCGGCCGCCGTGGTGTCACTGCGCTTGAACCCGTCGGAGACCGAGCAGTTGTTCTCGGCCGGCATCCCCCTGGCGGGGATCGGCGGTTCACTCGAGGGCGCCCCCACGGTCAGCGTGGACGACCTGGACGCCGGACTTCGCGCCACCAACCATTTGATCGAGCTGGGCCACCGGCGGATCGCCTTTCTCGGCGGGCCTCCCGAATCCGGCCGTTCCTTCCCAATGGCCAGCGATCGGCGCCGCGGTTTCGAACGAGCAGTGACGGTGGCCGGATTGAAGATCGACCCGCGGTGGTTACTCGTGGCCGATTTCACGTTCTCGGGTGCCTACCAACGGGTCAAGAGCCTGCTCGCCGGGCCGACGGGTCGCCCCACCGCCATCTTTGCCGCGGCCGACGAAATGGCGGCCGGGGCCATCCTGGCGGCC
>NZ_JAUNPE010000290.1 GCF_030536815.1 Kocuria sp. | reverse complement strand
CTGCGACCCAAGCGCAACGGAAGGTGTAGGGACAAACGCGATCAATGGGTGAGTGGGCGGCCTGCAGTCTCTTTGGAGACGGCTACGGCGATCAAAGATCCAAGGGCTGCGACCACCAAGTACCACGCAGGTGCCAATGGAGTATTGAGAGCTGAAATCAAAAGAGTGGCCATGAAAGGCGCGGTGCCGCCGAATAAAGCATTGGAGACGTTGAAGCTGACAGCAAAACCGCTGTAGCGCATTCGGGTGGGGAAAGCTTCGGCCAGGAAGCTAGGTAGTGTCCCGTCGTTGAGAGTCAGCATGGCCCCGAGGACTACTTGAAGTATGAGGATCAGGACAAATGAGCCGGTGTCCAAGAGCATGAAGATGGGCACCGTGAGCACCATGAAGCTGATAGACGCCGCCATCAGGACTTTCTTGCGGCCGAATCGATCTGAGGCCATCCCTGTCAGGAAAATAAATCCCACATATGTGACCAGGGCAATGGACGTAGCAATGAAGGACTCGGTCTGGCCAAGTCCCACTTCCTCGTGGAGGTACGTGGGCATGTAGCTGAGCAGTATGTAGAAGCCCACCGCGTTCAGTAGTACTGCGCCGATGGTGCGGAGCAATGTCCACCAGTGGTACTTGAACATGTCCAGAACCGGGGTTGATTTCGTCTGTTCCTGTTCCGCGAGTTCACGGAACACGGGTGCGTCCTCGAGCCGGTTACGGATGTATCGGCCGATGAGACCCATTGGTCCTGCTAAGAGGAACGGGACTCTCCAGCCCCAGGACAGCATCTGATCGTCGGAGAGGATGGCCGTGAGCCCGGCGACGAACAACGAGCCGAAGAGTAGGCCACTTGCCGTGCTTGCCGGTACCACCGCCGCATAGACCCCTCGCTTGTGGTCCGGGGCGTACTCCACCAGGAAGGCCGACGCGCCCGCGTACTCGCCTGCGGCGGAAAACCCTTGGACCACACGCACGACCAACAACAGAATGGGCGCCGCAATGCCGATAGTTCTGTAATCGGGGATCAGAGCGATAGCGAATGTGGCTGCGGACATCACCAGGATGGAGAACGACAAAGCCACCGTCCGCCCGATCTTGTCCCCGATGTGTCCCCAGACGAACCCGCCTACCGGGCGGATGAAGAACGAGATGGCGAAGAGCCCGAAAGTCGCGAGCAAGGCTGTCTGTGGGTCTGAGTCCGGGAAGAACACCCGGGAGATGGTCGCGGCTAAATAGCCGTAAACCGCGTAATCGAACCACTCCACGAAGTTGCCCACGAAGCTCGCCGCAATGACTCGGCGTCGCTCGCTCTGGGTGACCACCTTCGAGGTGGTGCCGGATGTTTGTTGTGCCACGGGATTCCTTTCGAGCGACCTGCCGAGTAGAAGCAAGTGTGTGATCAGTGGCAGTGGAGAACTCACTTGATGACCGGTCCAGTTGCAGTGAGCGCAAGCTGGTTGTGCAAATGTAAGCTGCATCACACGACAAGGTCAAGGCTCAGAGGCAGATTCTCCGGCCGGCCCAGTAAAAATGAGGACTCTTAGGCAATTTTTGCGGGGGTTTAATGCTTCGACAAGTGCAAGAGTAAGAAGAAGACGGCCCAACCCGTAAGGTCCGATCAACGCAACAATGTTGTCTTTTTTGCAACACTGTTAGAGATCCATCTTAACCATGATGGCGCCACTCGCGCGGGGCACGGGCTTCTCATGGCGGGCGTCCGCCTTCTCGCCGGACGGGGAACGGAGGGCGCGGAGACCGGTGGGACGATTCAGTGGTGGAGTACCTGAACGGTCTCCCGCAGTTCAAGGACACGGTCTCGAAGACCCTCGCCGTTCCCCAGCCCGATCCGACTGTCCCCGGGTCGGGCTGGGGATGCGTGTGTGTCCAAAATGCGGCGGTCGTCAAGGATTCCGCTATGCCGAACCGTCGCCAACACTGTCCGGTGGCCCCGTGAGGTGTCAGAGCACCTTGCGCATGTGCTGCTCGAACTCGCCCACGTGCTCGCGCATG
>NZ_JAUNPE010000289.1 GCF_030536815.1 Kocuria sp. | reverse complement strand
ACCTCAGTTACCCAGCAGGCTCCGCCGCTGCATCTCCAGGTCCAGCAGCTCCCGTTGCAGCTGCTGGTACAGGGCGGATTCCCGCTGCGGATCGGCGCGGTTCAGGTGCGCGAGCTTGTCCGACTTGGCGCGGTTGATGTGCATTTCCACCAGGCTGGTCAGCACACCCACGGCGTAGTTGCGGACCTGCTGTTCGGAGGAGGCGGGCAGCGGGGTCACCGACAGCTGCGCCAGGTAACCGTGCAGCGGTTCGGGCAGTTGCCCGCGCACGTGCTCCAGCCAGCCGCGGCCGCCGCGTGGGTCGTTGACGTCGTACTCGGGCCGCGCGGCAACGATCGAGTCGTGGAGCGCTTGGTGCACCGGGTAGCGCATCACGGCGGAGTCGAAATGACCCCAGTACGCCTCGGGTACCAGATCCGGAACCTGCAGAACGACCTCCAGCGCTTCGCGTTCCATCCTGGCCACGGGCTCACGGGGATTGGGCAGCTGAACCTCCGCCGGACGTTCCTGCTCTTGAGAATCCCCGCGGGGATGTCCTTGACGCTCGCCGTCGCTTCGAGCTCGCCCTGACCCATCACGAACCGCCGAGAACTGTTGCGAGTCGTGGTGTTGCGGTGTCCGCTGTTGCTGCCCTAGCCGCTGCGATGTCGAGCCCCGCTTGGTCGCGGCCGCCACCGCCCGCATCACCTCATCGGTCTCGATGCCCAGCCACCCGGACAGCTCCCGGGCATACGCCGGGCGCAGGGACGAGTCGCGGATCTGCGCCACGATGGGCGCGCACGCCCGCATGGCCCGCAGTCGCCCTTCCAGACTGTTCACGTCGTAGTCGCGAATGGTCGCCTTCAAGGCGAATTCGAACAACGGGGTCCGGGTACTGACCAGGTCCCGCACGGCGGCGTCGCCGCGGGTCAGCCGCAGGTCGCACGGGTCCATGCCGTTTGGTCCCACGGCCACGTAGGTCTGCGCCACGAACCGCTGGTCCTCCTGGAAGGCGCGCAGCGCGGCCTTCTGTCCGGCGGCGTCGCCGTCGAAGGTGAAGATGACCTCTCCCCCGGCGGAATCGTCGGAGAGGAAACGGCGCACGATTTTGATGTGATCCGCCCCGAAAGCGGTACCGCACGTGGCCACCGCGGTCTCGACACCGGCCAAATGGCAGGCCATGACGTCCGTGTAGCCCTCGACCACCACCACCTGCTTGCCCTTGGCGATCGCCCGCTTGGCCAGGTTGATGCCGTACAGCACCTGGGACTTCTTGTAGAGCTGTGTCTCGGGGGTGTTGAGGTACTTGGGCCCCTGGTCGTCCTCGTAGAGCCTGCGCGCGCCGAAGCCGATGACCTCACCGGCCACCGCGTGAATGGGCCAGATCAACCGGCCACGGAACCGGTCGTAGAGACCCCGATTGCCCTCCGAGAACATGCCCGTGAGCTTGAGTTCCTGGTCCGTGAAACCCCGGTCCCGCAGGTGTTTGAGCAGGTTGGACCAGCCCTTGGGTGCGTAACCAATGCCATAGGTGCGCGCGGCGTCGTCGTCGAAACCGCGTTCGCCCAAGAACTGTTGGGCGGCCGTGGCCTGCCGGGTGTAGAGGTGGCGCTGGAAGAATTCCGCGGCGATCTTATGGGCGTCCAGGAGCCGCTGCCGGCGCCCCACTTCTTCGCGCTTGGGCCCCGAGCCCTGCTCGTAACGCAGCTCGTAGCCGATGCGCGCGGCCAGCCGTTCCACCGTTTCGGTGAACGGCGTGTGATCCATTTCCATGAGGAACGCGATCACGTCACCGGATTCGTCGCAGCCGAAGCAGTGGTAAGTACCCATGTGCGGGCGCACGTGGAAGGACGGCGTGCGCTCGTCGTGGAACGGGCACAGGCCCTTGTAGGAACCAATGCCGGCGGGCTTGAGGGTCACGTACTGGTCGACGATTTCCTTGAGGTCGGTGCGTGAGCGCACCTCGTCTATGTCTTCTCGCCTGATCAGTCCCGCCACGCCTCTCATCCTAGGCAACGCGTCAAACTCGCCAGACCGCGGCG
>NZ_JAUNPE010000126.1 GCF_030536815.1 Kocuria sp. | reverse complement strand
TCACCCGATGCCAACCTCGCCCATACCGAGTTATCGACCAGATAGTCGGTCACGACATCGCGCGCTCTGAACTGGGCACGTTGCTGGTGGGGGCGCCGAGTTCAGATTCAAGGTCCGTCAACTCAGCAATTCCATCGATCATCGCACCCTTCTGTTTCGACGCTATGAGACGGCGGAGAGCTAAATCGAGGACTGCGCGGTTCGACCTCTCGCCCGTGAGTGTTCTGGCTCGTTCAATGAGCCCAGGGTCCAAATCAACGCTTGTCATGGCCATGGTCCCACCCCCTTTGTTATATAACTCATTATATAACCGTGGAGATCCGGATGTACATGCTAGCCATCGCACCCGGTCTACACGGGTCAGCGCGGTCGGGTTTCCCAGAACGCAACCGCACTGGCGGCGGCGACGTTGAGGGAGTCCACTCCGTGGCTCATGGGAATGACCACGTGACGATCCGCGTGATAGAGCGTGGCATCCCCGAGCCCCTGGCCCTCGGTACCGAGAATCAGGGCGAGCTTCTCGGGCTTCTCCGCGGCCAACTCGTCAATGGTCACAGCCTCCTCCGACAGCGCCAGTGCCGCCGTGAGGAAACCCGCGTCCTTGAGGACCTGTAGGTCCGCGGTCCAGTGCTCGAGGCGCACCCAGGGAACCTGGAACACGGTTCCCATCGACACCCGAACGGCCCGCCGATACAAGGGGTCGGCGCAACGCGGGGTGACCAGAACGGCGTCGACGTCCAAGGCAGCGGCGGAACGGAAGATCGCGCCCACGTTGGTATGGTCCACGATGTCTTCGAGAATGGCCACGCGCCGGGCCGAGTCCAGCACACCGGCCAAGGGCAGCGGAGCCGGGCGATGCATGGCGGCAATGGCCCCGCGGTGCAGGTGGAAACCGGTGATGTGTTCGAGAACGTTGTCCGAGCCGACGAACACCGGAACGTCGTAGGCGTCGAGGATCTCGCGCATGCCGTCAAGCCATTTCTCGGCCATGAAGAACGAGCGGGGCTGGTGGCCGGCGTCGAGGGCGCGGCGCAGCACCTTGGCGGATTCGGCCAGGTAGAGCCCGCGCTCGGGTTCGATCTTCCGGCGCAGGGCCACGTCCGTGAGGCTCGTGTAATCGGCCACGCGGGGATCTTTGGGATCGGTCAGGCGGACGATGCGCTCTTCAAAGGGGGTCTGTGTCATGGCCAATCTTCTAGAACAGCTGGGAGACCATGTTGACGAGCGCCACCACGCCCAGGATCACGATCACCGTACGCAGCGCAATGGGCGAGAGCCGCTTGCCGATCTTGGCGCCCAGCCACGAACCGAGCGTGGAGCTCAGGGCAATGAACAGCACAACCCACCAGTTGATCCGGTCGAAGGCCAGGAGGATGTAGGACAGCGCCGCCACAATGTTGACCGCGGCCACGAGCACGTTCTTCACCGCGTTGGCCGCCTGCATGGACGCGAGCAGGAACACGCCCAGGATGCCCACGAGCAGCACGCCCTGGGCCGCCACGAAATACCCGCCGTAAATGCCGGCGAAGAACACCAGGAAGTACAGGGCCAGTGGTTGCTTGGCACGGTCGGGGTCCACTTCCCCGCCACTGGTTTCGGTGTCCGCGGCGGCGGCCTCTTGCTGGGCCTTACGACGCCGCACCAGGGCTTGCAAGCGCGGCTGGAAGATCACGAACAGCAGCGCCACCACGATGAGGATGGGCGCTGCCACGCCGAAGACTTCCTCGGGAAGGGTCAGCAGCAACGAAGCGCCGATCACACCGCCCAGCAGGGAGCACGGAATCAGCTTCTTGAGGGTGTGCTTCACTCCCCCGAGTTCGCTGCGATAACTCCACGCGCCCGTCAGGTTGCCGGCGATCAAACCCATCGCGTTGGACATGGACGCTGTCACGGGTGGCACACCCATGGTCACCAGAACCGGGAAGGTCACCAGCGTGCCGGAGCCCACAATCGTGTTGATCAGACCGGCCCACACGCCGGCCACCAGGATCAGGGCGACCTGCCACCACTCGAAGGGAATGGTTCCGGATTCTCCGAACAGCTGCATGGGGGCTGCCGCGGACAGGGAGAGGTTCAGCACCGTGAGACTCGATTACCGCGCGAATGCGGCGTAACGGTCGCCGACCTTCACGAGCTTCAATGGAACGTTGAAGGTCTCGGACAGGTTCTTCTGGGTCATGACCTGCGCGACCGGCCCGGCGGCAACCACCTTGCCCTCGCGCAGCAACATGGCGTGGGTGAAGCCGTCCGGGACTTCCTCGAGGTGGTGGGTGACCATCACGACGGCCGGTGACGCAGGGTCCTTGGCGAGCTCGTCCAAACGGGCCACAAGCTTTTCGCGACCGCCCACGTCCAATCCGGCGGCCGGTTCGTCCAGCAACAACAGTTCGGGGTCAGTCATCAGGGCGCGGGCAATCAGAACTCGTTTGCGTTCACCCTCGGACAGGGTGCCGAAGCGTCGCTCGGCGAGATCGTCCAAGCCCCAGGCCTCGAGTAGTTCCACGGCGCGAGCGTCGTCGAACTCGTCGTACTCTTCACGCCAGCGACCGGTCACACCGTAGGCGGCGGTGACGATCACATTACGGACGGTTTCCGCGTGCGGGATCTGGGTGGCCAGGGTGGCGGAGCTGACGCCGATGCGCGGGCGCAGCTCGAACACGTCCACCGCGCCCAGAATTTCGTCCAGAATGTCCACCATGCCGGTCGTGGGGTGCAGTCGGGCGGCGGCAATGGACAACAGCGTGGATTTACCGGCGCCGTTGGGGCCGAGAATGACCCAGCGTTCACCGTCTTGAACGGTCCAGTTCACCGAATCCAACAGGGTTTTCTCGCCGCGGACGACACTGACGTCCACCAGTTCCAGGACAGCACTCATGGACGCAACTCTAACGTGAGCGGGAGGTGACAAGCAGTCGGGCACACCGGGAACACGGCCACGACCGGTTACAGATCCACGAAGAAGCGCAGCGCATCCAAATTGGGGATGTTCAGTTGCGTATCGGTCACCTCGCGCAGAGCGGGTTTCGCCCGGTAGGCCACGGACAAACCCGCGGCGCGACACATGTCGATGTCGTTGGCGCCATCACCCACGGCGATCACGTTTTCCGGAGCGACGTCGAGTTCTTCCGCCCACTGCCTCAACAAACGGGCCTTGGCTTCGCGGTCCACCACGGGACCGACCACGCGGCCGGTCAGCACGCCGCCCTCGATTTCCAGGGTGTTGGCCGCAGCCCTGGTCAGACCCAAGTTCTCGGCCAAGGGGTCCAGGATCTGGTTGAAGCCGCCGGAGACCGCCGCGACGGCGTGACCGGACCCCAGCAGGGTCTTCACCAGAACCGTGGCCCCCGGGGACAAGCGCACGGACGCCGAGACCTCATGAATGACCGAAACCGGCAGATCCTTCAAAACGCTCACGCGGTCGCGCAACGACTGCTCGAAATCGATGTCCCCGCGCATGGCCCGCTCGGTGACCGCGGCGACCTCCGCTTCGAGCCCCGCATGAGCGGCCAGCATTTCAATGACCTCTTGGCGGATGAGCGTGGAATCCACGTCCGTGACCACCAACTTGCGCACGGAGTTGTCGAACCAGCGTGCATCAATGACGTTGAGGTCCACACCGGGCAGCATCTGTTCGAGACGATTCGGCTGCAATGCCTCACGCAGCGCCTCCGGGGACGGGGCCTCCACATGCACGGTGAGGGCGTTGTATCCCTCCACGTCCGTGGCCTGGCCGCCGGACGCGGAATCCGTCACGCGCACCCAGTTGTGCGAGTCAACCACGCCGCCGGAACGTTCGATCCGTTCCAGCACGGACTCGGTGGCTCCGTCCTCGGGTGACACGGCGAACGCAACGACAATCAGCTTTTGGGGCATGAGATGCAGTCTATCCTCGCGGGGTAAGGGCCTAAAATTACCCGTCCGTAGCTGCTTCCATTTTGCGGTGCTTGCCGGGCGTTCCGATGCGGGAGGGCCACCAGGACTTGGGGCCGATGTCCAATGCCAGGGCCGGGACCAACAGCGAGCGGACAATCACGGTGTCCATCAGCACACCAATGGCCACCACAACGGCCAACTGCACCAAGAACAGAATGGGCAGCACGGCCAGTGCCGCGAACGTTGCCGCGAGTACCACGCCCGCGGCGGTGATCACGCCGCCGGTGGTCACCAGTCCGACCAGAACACCCTTGCGGTGGCCGATCTGCACCACTTCTTCACGCACGCGGCTCATCAGGAAGATGTTGTAGTCGATGCCCAGTGCAACCAGGAACACGAACCCGAACAGGGGCACCGTGGGGTCTGCCTGGTTGATGTCGAACAGGACGAAAATTCCGGTCGCCACGCCCAGCGCGGACAAGTAGGACACCACCGTGGTGACCACCAGGAGCAACGGCATGAGGAAGCTGCGCAGCAGCACGATCAGGATCAACAGGATCACGGCCAACACGATGGGGATGATCAGTGCGCGGTCGCGTTCGGCAGCCGCAATGGTGTCCACCTGCACGGCAGTGGTGCCGCCCACCAGCACAGTGGGGTCCACGCCGGCGAGATCGTCGCGCAGGCGCTGAACGGTTTCCTGTGCCGCACCCGAGTCCGTGTTGTCCGCCAGGGTGGCCTGGATCAGTACCTGACCGCCGTCCACGGTCGGCTGGGCATTGGCCAGCGGGCCGGCCTGGGGTGCGGGGTACGGCAGGGTGCCACTCGGTGAGTCCTGGGCGTTGAACGCAACGGAGGCCACGCCGTCGTCGTCCGCGAGCTGCTCGGCCACGTCCTGGGCCTTGTCCTCGGAGGCGAGCACGTAGGCGGGGTCGCCGGCGCCGCCCGGGAAGTGCCGATCGATGATGGCCAGCCCGTCGCGGGCCTCGGACTCCCCCAGCACGAATTCGGACTCGGGGACGCCGCCGGCGTCCAGCTGCGACGCACCCACCGCGGCGATGCCCAGGGCAACCGCGCACACGATCCACACGGTGCGGGACTTGCGGTCGACCAAACGGGCGACGGCGGGCCACAGGCCTTTCGCGTGCTCAAGGTCGTCGGCTTGCTGGTGTGCCTCGGACACGTTTTCAACCTTGGGCATGCGCGGCCACATGGCCACGCGGCCGAAGATGGCCAACAATGCGGGCAAAAGCGTGAGGCCCGCGAGGATCGCGAAGACCACGCCGATAGCGGTCACCGGACCCAGCGCGCGGTTGGATTCGAGCATCGAGAGCAGCAGGCACAGCAAACCGGCGATCACGGTGGTGCCGGAGGCCAGGACCGCGGGGAACGTCCCCTTCCAAGCCACACGGGTAGCGCGCCAGCGGGATTCGGTGTGATGCAGGGCCTCGCGGAATCGAGCGGTGTACAGCAAGCCGTAGTCCGTGGCTGCGCCGATCACAATGATCGAGAGAATGCCCTGGGTTTGGCCGCTCAGGGTGATGAACTCCTCCTTGGCCATCCAGTACACGGTGAGGATGGCACCGCACAGGGCCGCCAAGGACGTGAGCAGCACCAGGATGGGCAGGATGGGTGAGCGGTAGACCAGAACCAGGATTACCAGGACCGCAACCAAGGCAACCAGCAGGAGCAGCCCGTCAATACCCGCGAACGCTCCACTGAGGTCGGCCACCAGGCCCGCGGGACCGGTGACGGCCACGTTGAGGCCTTCCACGGCGCGGTCATCCAGTTCGGTCCGGATTTCCTCCACGACCGTGGCCGTGTCCGATTCCGCGTCCACCAGGGCAATGATTTCCACGGCCTGCCCGTCCTCGGACGGGATGGGCGGGGACACCTGGGTGACCTGGTCGATGCCGGTCAGCCCCTGGGTGGCCTCAGCCACGTCACGCAGTTGGGCGTCCGAAATCTGGCCCTCGGATTCGGCCACGATGATGGCGGGGATACCTTCCGAGTCGCTGAAATCACCGATCCGGTCCTGAACCTCGGTGGCCTGCGCGTCAACGGGAAGGAAGTCCGCCTGCGAGTTGCTGACCACATCGGAGATCTTGCCGAAGATCGGGCCACCAACACCCATGACACCCAGCCACGCCAGAACCAGCACAATGGGAATGATCCAACGAACGGCGCCGGGCTTCTTGCCGCTACGCGCCAGCGTCTGTGGGGACCGGGTATCAGTGGAGGGCATGATTCACCTGTCATCTGATGCCACTGGGCGCCCCGTTCCGGGGAGGCGGGCGCTCGGCACCGTGGGCTTACGCGCCACGAATGCGGCGTCCACCTGGGAGTCTATGGGGACGGCGCCCTG
>NZ_JAUNPE010000288.1 GCF_030536815.1 Kocuria sp. | reverse complement strand
GGTCGTGAGTGACAACCGCCAGCGCACCCGAGTTCTTGGACCAGCGGTTGTTCAAGTGCTTGGCCAGCCACGTGATGCCGTCCACGTCCAGGTGGTTGGTGGGCTCGTCCAGGAAGATCACGTCCCAGTCCTGGGCCAGCAGGCTTGCCAGGGCCACGCGGCGTCGTTGTCCGCCGGAGAGCTCGCTGATGTCGGTGTCCCAGTCCACGTCCGAGACCAGGCCCGAAATCACGTCGCGCACCTTGGCGTCCGAGGCCCAGACATGGTCGGGAACATCGCCGACGACGGCGTGCCCCACCGTCTGATTCGGGTTCAGCGTGTCCGCCTGGTCCAGCATGCCCACGGTGGTTCCCGAGCGCACGGTGACCCGCCCGCCGTCGGGATCAATGCGGCCGGCGAGCAACCGCATGAGCGTGGATTTGCCGTCACCGTTGCGACCGACGATGCCGATCCGGTCGCCCTGGTCTATGCCTAGGGAGACCGCGTCGAAAACGGTCTTGGTCGGATACTCGAGGTGCAGATTCTCTCCGCCAATCAGATGTGCCACGCAGGCCAGGATACAAGCGTCAGGGTTATCCGGGAGAAGTGCCAGATTGGCGTGGGAGACTTGACCCATGCAAGAGACTTACGTGGCCGGGACGGTTTTGGATATTCCCCAGGACTTAGCGAGCGCCGTCGAACACGTTCGCGAGCACCCGGGGCCCGTGGAAATCACGCTGGGCGCGGACCGTCCAGTGGGTCTCCACATGGGAAGTATGGTGCGTCGCCAGGCAGGCGATCAGTTGCGCAAGGCCGGCGCCGATCCGCTGATCCTGCGCGCACCGGTGTCCGTGGACGAGGACATGCCTGACGAGGGCGTGATCGCCGAGGCCGACGCCGCTCTGGTCCTGGCCCACGGCGTGGGCGCCCAGGCGCTCGTGCTCGCGTTGGGCGGCGTCACCCACCGCGGTCGACAGCGGCAACGGCTGTACTCCATGGTGGCCGCGCTCGCAGAAGCAGCTTCGGCTCAGGACGTGCGACTGCTCATGCAGAACCACACCACCGTGGACGAGGTGGTCATGCTCCTGGTACTCCTGGACCGAGAATTCGATCAGGACACCCTGGACGTCACCGAACCCGAGGTCACCTCACTCGCTTGGGACGTGTCCCGCTCTCGAGGCGCAGGCCAGTCCGACGCGGATGCGTGGGAATTCGTGCAGCGTGCAGCCAAACGCGCTCCCGTGCTCGTGCGCGGACTGGAGCCGGGGGAGACCCGCCACCTCGCCCAGGCGTTACCGGGTTTCGAGGAGGCCATGGCCAACGGCCGCGTGGTCACGGTGGAACACTGCTCGGGATCGCACTGACCGAAGTTCGGGAAATGTTATGGTAATTTTCCGTGCATCCCGTGTGGTGCACGGTTGTGTTGTCACGACAGTGACGACCTTTCCGCCATGGTGTAATTGGCAGCACACCGGCCTTTGGAGCCGTGAGTCTAGGTTCGAGTCCTAGTGGCGGAACGCACGAACCACCCAGGTGCAGATGGGTTCCCCCACCTGACGAGCAACCACGAGGAGTTAGCTCAGTGAGCATCGTCGATACCGCTGCCGATCAGAGCGCCGCGACCGGCGGGTCCAACCCCGCAGCAATCATTGTTCTGGCCGCCGGCAAGGGCACCCGCATGAAGTCCAAGACCCCCAAGATCTTGCATGAGATCGGGGGTCGTTCCATGGTGGGGCACGCCCTCAAGGTCGCCCGGGAACTGAACCCGGAGCAGCTCGTGGCGGTCATTCGTCACCAGCGTGATCTCGTGGAAGCGCACATCAATGAGCTGGATTCCGGCGTGTTGATTGCGGACCAGTCGGACGTTCCCGGCACCGGCAGTGCAGTGGATGCGGGTCTGGACGTTCTGGACCGTGAAGCTCCGGTGTCCGGCACCGTGGTCGTGACCTACGGCGACGTTCCGCTGCTCACCGCGCAGACCCTGCAGGACTTCGTGACCTACCACCGCGACCACGGCAACGCCGTGACGGTGCTGACCGCTGATCACCCCAC
>NZ_JAUNPE010000125.1 GCF_030536815.1 Kocuria sp. | reverse complement strand
AAGAAGATGTCCAAGTCCAAGGGCAACGTGGTGGTCCCCACCGATGTGCTCGAGAAGTACGGTTCGGACGCCGTGCGTTACTGGGCGGCTTCCGCCCGGCTGGGTGCGGACACCGCCTACGACGAGGGGCAGATGAAAATCGGCCGCCGGTTGGCCATCAAACTGCTCAATGCCTCCAAGTTCGTGCTGGCCCAGGGTGTCACCGAGGCCTCCGTGTTGGGTTCGGGCACGGACGAGTCGGTGGTCGTCAACGGCCTGGACCGCGCCCTGCTGACCCAGTTGGCCGATGTGGTCACCCGTGCGAGCACCGCGTTCCAGGACTACGAGTACGCCCGCGCCCTGCAGCTGATCGAGTCCTTCTTCTGGACCTTCACCGACGACTACGTGGAGCTGGTCAAGGACCGCGCCTACGGTTCGCGCGGTGAAGCGGCTCAGGCATCCGTGCACGCGGCCCTGGCCACCACGCTGGACACCCTGCTGCGGTTGTTCGCACCGTTCATTCCCTTCGCCACCGAAGAGGTCTGGTCCTGGTGGCGTTCGGGGTCGGTGCACCGCGCTCCCTGGCCCGTGATCGACGGGTTTGCCGGGCTCGCTCAACAGGGTGATCCCGAGGTGCTGACCGTGGTGGGCGAGGCCCTGTCCGGGCTGCGCAAGTCCAAGTCCGAGGCCAAGGTCAAGCAGCGCACCGCGGTCACCTCCGCGACCGTCTCCGGCCCGGCCGCACAGCTGGAGCAGCTGCGCGCCGGTCTGGACGATCTCAAGGCCGCGGGTAACGCCGCGGACCTCACGCTCACGGACGCCGACGGCGAGCTGACCGTCAGCCACGTACAGCTGGAAGCCACCGTCGAGGTGTAGTCACACACGCACATGACAACGGCGGACGATCCCCTGGGGATCGTCCGCCGTTGTCATGTCGTGCCTGGGCCCGGGTGGCTGACATCCTGGTCCGCCAAAGTGCAGTTAGGTCCCTGCGCGGGCGCAGTTTTGCGGACTGGGATGTCAGGGCATCCCCGTCAGCGGAGGATGCTCAGCTGAAGTCGGGGCCCTTTTCGCGACCGCGCTTGAGTTCGTAGAAGCCCGGGTACGAGGCCAGTGCGAGGGCACCGTCCCAGACCTTGCCCGCTTCCTCGCCCTTGGGTGCCGGGGTGAACACGGGGCCGAAGAAGCCCACGCCGTTCACGGCGATGCACGGGGTGCCGATGTCCTGACCGGCCACCGCCTGGGCGGCCTCGGTGGACGCACGGATCGCGGCGTCGTAGTCCTCGGAGTCCTTGGCGTCCGCCAACTTTGCGGGCAGCCCGACCTCCGCGAGGGATTCCTGAATGATCTCCAGCTCGTCCTCCATGCCCCCCGGGTGACGGCGGGTGCCCATGGCGTCGTAGAGCTTCTTGTAGTACTCATCGCCGTGTTCCTGAGCCGCGGCCTCGATCACGCGCACCATCCACATGGACTCGATGTGGCCCCGATGGTGATTGTCCGGGTTGTTCTCGTTGAGGATGCCCAGCGAAATGATGCGCCAGTTGACCTCCACGTCGCGGATCTCGACGACCTCTTCCATCCAGCGGGAGGTCATCCAGGCCCACGGGCACAGCGGATCGAACCAGAAATCTACGTGCTGTTTCTCAGACATACGGTTACCTTTCGACAGACGGGTGCGTTGCTTTCACAGGGTGATCACGCGTCACGCGGACTTATGACGACGCCGCTCTTCTTCGATCATCTCGTGCGTGAAGATCTCCGGGTCGCTCAGCTTCGCCACGGAATCGGCGGTGACCAGAACCGCGGCGACATCGTCGCGGCTGGGCAGGTCGAACATGACCGGCATGAGGATGTCTTCCAGAATGGCGCGCAGGCCGCGGGCACCGGTTCCCCGTTCGATCGCCAGTTCGGCAATGGCCTCCAGGGCCTGCGGGTCGAAGGTGAGTTCCACGCCGTCGATCTGGAACAGCTTGCGGTACTGCTTGACCAACGCATTCTTGGGTTCGGTGAGGATCCGCACCATGTCCGAGACCGACAGTTTGGACAGCGTGGTCACGACCGGGAGGCGGCCGATGAACTCGGGGATCAGCCCGAACTTCAGCAAATCCTCCGGGCGCACCTGACCGGTGAGGTCCACCTCGGAGGTGTCGCGGATGGCGGCGCCGAAGCCGATGCCCTTCTTGCCCGTGCGCTGCTGGACGATCTCGTCCAAACCGGCGAACGCGCCGGCCACGATGAAAAGCACATTGGTGGTGTCGATGTGCAGGAACTCCTGCTGGGGATGCTTGCGCCCGCCCTGCGGAGGAACTGAGGCCACGGTGCCCTCCAGAATTTTCAGGAGCGCTTGCTGGACCCCTTCACCCGATACGTCGCGCGTGATCGAGGGGTTCTCAGATTTACGAGAAATCTTGTCGATCTCGTCAATGTAAATAATCCCCTGCTCCGCTTTCTTGAGATCGAAATCGGCGGCTTGGATGAGTTTGAGGAGAATATTTTCAACGTCTTCACCTACGTATCCGGCCTCGGTGAGGGAGGTGGCATCCGCCACGGCGAACGGTACGTCCAGTCTACGAGCCAGGGACTGCGCCAAATAGGTCTTACCGGAACCGGTGGGGCCCACCAACAAAATGTTGGACTTGGCCACTTCGATGTCTTCTTCGTTGCCGTCGGAACCGGCAATGGAGAGGGTCTGCCCGGAGACACCCGCGCGGATGCGCTTGTAATGGTTGTACACGGCCACGGACAGTGCGCGCTTGGCGGTGTCCTGGCCGATCACGTATTCCTGCAGGTGATCGTGGATCTGCTGCGGGCGCGGGAGCTCGATGTGGTCGGTTTCCTCGACCTCGGTGAGTTCCTCTTCAATGATTTCGTTGCACAGTTCAATGCACTCATCGCAAATGTAGACCCGAGGCCCGGCAATGAGCTTGCGAACCTGCTTCTGGCTTTTACCGCAGAAGGAGCATTTGAGCAGGTCAACGCTCTCTCCGATGCGCGCCATAGCCAATCCTCACAGTTCATCTCGATGTTGCCCTCGGCGCCATTTTAGGCCAGGGCGGAAGGTGCACCAAAGCTCGACACCGGTACGTGGTGAGCAGCGGCGTCGCCGGAGTAAGTGTCTCCCGCGACGCCGCTCAGCCTACGTCAGTTTTATTGCGTGACGGTCACCGGCTTGTTGATTTTCCGGGACTCCAACACCTGGTCAATGATGCCGTACTCCAGCGCGTCCCTGGCGGTGAGGATCTTGTCGCGCTCGATGTCGCGGTTGATCTGTTCGCTGGACTTGTTGGTGTGCAGCGCCATGGTGTCTTCCAACCAGGTTCGCATGCGCATGATCTCGTTGGCCTGGATCTCAATGTCCGAGGCCTGACCGCCGCCCTGACCCTCCATGGCCGGCTGGTGGATCAGCACGCGAGCGTTGGGCAGCGCCAGCCGTTTGCCCGGGGTGCCACCGGCCAGCAGCACGGATGCGGCGGACGCGGCCTGGCCCAGGCACACGGTCTGGATCTCGGGGCGGATGTACTGCATGGTGTCGTAAATGGCCGTCATGGCCGTGAACGATCCACCCGGGGAGTTGATGTACATGGTGATATCGCGGTCCGGGTCCTGGGACTCGAGCACCAGCAGCTGCGCCATGATGTCGTCAGCGGAGGTGTCGTCCACCTGGACGCCCAGGAAGATGATGCGGTCTTCGAACAGCTTGGTGTACGGGTTCTGGCGGCGGTAGCCGTAGGGCGTGCGCTCTTCGAAGTCCGGGATCACGTAGCGGCTGGTGGGCAACTGCGGTGCAGTGGCGTGAGGCAAGTTCATTGGTCCGTCCTGAAATTCTTGAAGTGGTTCGTGGCAGCTACGGCTGGTTACTTGGATTCCCGCATGGTTCCGCCGCCACCGGTCACGTTGCCGGCGGACTGGGCTATGTGGTCGAAGAATCCGTACTCCAGGGCACGCTCGGCATCGAACCAGTTGTCGCGGTCGTTGTCGCGCAGGATGGTTTCGAGGTCCTGACCGGTCTGCTCGGCCGTGAGCTCGGCCAGGCGCTTCTTCATGGACAGGATCAGCTCGGCCTGCACGCGGATGTCCGACGCGGTACCGCCCATACCGCCGGAGGGCTGGTGCATGAGGATGCGGGCGTTGGGGGTCGCGTACCGCTTGCCCTTGGTGCCCGAGGACAGCAGGAACTGTCCCATGGAGGCCGCCAGGCCGGTGGCCACGGTGACCACGTCGTTGGGGATCAACTGCATGGTGTCGTAAATGGCCATGCCCGCGGTGACCGAGCCACCCGGGGAGTTGATGTACAGGAAGATGTCCGCCTCGGGATCCTCAGCAGACAGCAGCAGCATCTGCGAGCAGATCAGGTTGGCGTTGGTGTCACGCACCTCGGAACCGAGCCAGATGATGCGTTCCTTGAGCAAACGGTTGTAAACGTAATCGTCCTGACCGTTGTGCGCCCCGTCCTCCATGCGCGGAGTGACCGGTGCGGCACCGTACGACTGGATGGGAGTGGAGGTCATGGAATGCCTCTTTCTTCTGGGCGGGGTCGCGCGCCGGGAGCACGGCGACCCATGAACACTTTCTGTCTCAGCAGCGTAGTGCCGTACCCGCACCGTTTCGCGGGCGCAGGCCCATTGTTCGCTGCTGGCGCATGGTCGCGGACACACGACGACGCCGCAGGCAACCTTCGCGTGGAAGGCCCCCTGCGGCGTCGTCGTGAGCCACTCTGTGCGCCCGCGTGCAGCGGGCTCACACATGATTACTTGGCGTCGGTCTCGACGGCCTCTGCCTCTTCGGTGGCGGCAGCGGCGTCGTCCTCGTCGTCGGAGCCGACGAAGGCGGACAGGTCCACCTCGGTGCCCGTGGAGTCGGTGACCGTGGCGTACTCGAGGACCTTGGCGAGAGCCTTACGGCGGCGCACCTCGCCCACCATCATGCCGGCCTGCCCGGAACCATCCAGCATCTGAGCGAACTGGTTGGGGTCCATGCCGTACTGCTGGGACATGTTGACGATGTAGTCGATCAGCTCGGACTGCTCCACGCCGACCTCTTCGGCCTCGGCCACGGCGTCGAGGATGATCTCGTTGCGGAAAGCGGTCTCGGCGTTGGCGCGAACCTCGGCACGGTGCTCTTCGGTGTCGTGATCGGGCTCGGCCGAAGCCTGGGCCTGCTCGGAATCGAAGTGCTGGGCCAGCTGATCCTCAATGACCTTCTCCGGAACCGGGACCTCGATGAGTTCCACGAGCTTGTCCAGGACCTTGTCACGGGCTTCAATACCCTGCTCGACCACGGCGGACTCGCCGGCCTGCTTCTTGAGGTCTTCCTTGAGCTCGTCAATGGTGTCGAACTCGGAAGCCAACTGGGCGAACTCGTCGTCCGCCTCGGGCAGCTCGCGCTCCTTGACGGCGGTGACCTTCACCTTGACGGTGGCATCCGAACCGGAGTGCTCGCCACCGGCCAGCTTGGTCTCGAAGGTGGCGTCCTCGTCGGCGGAGAGACCGGTCACGGCCTCGTCCATGCCCTCGAGCATGGTTCCCGAGCCCACCTCGTAGGAAAGGTCATTGGCGGCGTCCACTTCCTCACCGTCGACCAGGGCCTGCAGGTCCAGGGTCACGTGGTCACCCTCGGCAGCGGGGCGGTCCACGGACTTGAGGGTGCCGAAACGAGCGCGCAGCTCGTCCAGTGCCTTCTGCTCGTCCTCGGCAGACGCCTCGCGGGCCTCGACCTCGACCTTGAGACCCTTGTAATCGGGCAGCTCGATCTCCGGGCGGATGGCCACGCTGATCTCGACCTTGGTGTCGGCCTCGCGGTTGTCCGATTCCGGCTTGGCCAGAACCTCGACCTGCGGCTGGGACAGGGGGGTCAACTCGTTCTCGGCCAGCGCCTGCTGGTAGAAGTCGTTGAGGCCCTCGTTCAGGGCGTTCTCGATCACGAAGTCGAAGCCAACCCGCTGGTCGATGAGCTTCGAGGGGACCTTACCCTTGCGGAATCCGGGGATCTGAATCTGATCGGCCAACTGCTTGTACGTCTGCGCGACAAACGGCTTGAGATCGGCGTAAGGGATCTCAACGGTGATCTTCGCCTCGGTGGGGTTGAGTTTCTCGACGGCGCTCTTCACTTCCGTTGTACTCCTGGGGTCGTGGATGGACAGTTCTCACGGGCCAGGTTTGGCCCGGTCGGTCAACGAGGGCTCCCCCGCTTAGCTATGGGCGGGTGAGCGCTCAGACGTCGGGGTGACAGGACTCGAACCTGCGATCTCCTGCTCCCAAAGCAGGCGCGCTAGCCACTGCGCTACACCCCGT
>NZ_JAUNPE010000287.1 GCF_030536815.1 Kocuria sp. | reverse complement strand
ACGTACTCTGCATACGATCCTCTGGAGGTCCCACCATGAATCCATCCAAAAACACGCCGTCTCGTCGTTCCGTGCTGAGAGCCGGTGCGCTGGGCCTGGGGGCTGTGACGCTCTCCGGTTTCCTGAGCGCATGCGCCGGCGAGGGCTCCGGCGGCGATAACGCCCCGAGCCAAAGCAGCGGCAATGGTGAGGCATTCACGCTCAACATCGACTTCGCGACCTACAACCCCCTGAGCCTGGTCATCAAGGACAAGGGCTGGCTCGAGAACACGCTGAAGGATCGGAACGTCACCGTGAACTGGGTCCAGTCCGCCGGTTCCAACAAGGCGAATGAGAACCTTCGCGCGGAAGCAATCCACGTGGGCTCCACCGCCGGTTCCGCAGCCCTGCTGGCGCGCTCCAACAACTCCCCTATCAAGGTGGTGTCACTCTTCAGCCGCCCGGAGTGGGCCGCGCTGGTTGTTCCCGCGGACTCCGAGATCACCGAGGTGGCAGATCTCAAGGGCAAGTCCGTGGCCGCGACCAAGGGCACGGACCCGTACTTCTTCCTGCTCCAGGCCCTCCAGGAAGCCGGCGTCGATCCCAGCGAGGTCACCGTGCAGAACCTGCAGCACGCGGACGGCCGCTCCGCCCTGGAGAACGGTTCCGTGGATGCGTGGAGCGGTCTGGATCCGATCATGGCCGGCGCGGAGGAGAAGGGCGCCAAGCTCTTCTTCCGAAACCTCGAGTTCAACACCTACGGCTTCCTCAACGCCACTGAGTCATTCCTGGCAGAACAACCGGAGATCGCCCAGACCGTGGTCGACGCCTACGAGCACGCCCGCAAATGGGCCGCAGAAAACGTTGACGAAACCGTCAAGATCCTCGCCGAGGTCGCAGGCCTGGACGAGTCGGTCGCCCGCAAGGTCATCACCGAGCGCTCCAACCTCGACGTCGATCCCGTTCCCGGCGACCGCCAACTCGAGGTCCTGCGCCGCGTGGGCCCGTACCTGGTTGAATCCGGTGACGTTTCCAACCAGTCCCAGGTGGACGACGCCCTCAACACGATTATTGACGCCTCCTTCATCGAGAAGGCCGACCCCTCCACCATCAAGGCTGACGCATGAGCACCTCGGTAGACACACCCGCACCCAATAATCCGACCACTACCGACATCGGCACGAACGACGGCGCTCTGCGGCCGCGCGTCGTCAGCCCCCTGCGCCGCGGCGCCGGGGTGAAACGCGCGGCCTTGGGCGCGATTGTCCCGCTGGTCTTGCTTTTACTGTGGTGGCTGTCCACCAGCGTGTTGGGGATCTTCTCCCCCGTTCAGCTCCCGTCACCGGGTTCGGTGGTCGAGGCCGGAATCGATCTCGCCCAGCGCGGTGAACTCTGGACCCACGTGGGCATCTCCGTGCAGCGCGTTCTGCTGGGCTTCGCCATCGGAGCCGTTCTGGGCCTGACCTTCGGGTCGCTCGTGGGCCTGTCCCAGTGGGCGGATGCGTTGCTGACTCCGACCATTGGCGCGTTCCGCGCGGTCCCCAGCCTCGCGTGGGTTCCCTTGTTGATCCTCTGGATGAAGATCGGCGAGGACTCCAAGGTCACCCTGATTGCCATTGGTGCCTTCTTCCCCATTTTCACCACCGTGTACATGGCGCTGCGTCACGTGGACAAGAACCTGGTGGAAGCCGGCCGTGCCTTTGGTTTGTCCGGTCTCAAGCTGTTGACAACCATTCAGCTGCCCGCGGTCGTGCCGTCCGTGTTTTCGGGTCTTCGACTGGCCTTGGCGCAGGCGTGGCTGTTCCTGGTGGCCGCCGAGCTCATTGCCAGCTCCATGGGCCTGGGGTTCCTGTTGACCGATTCGCAGAACAATGGGCGAACGGATCGCCTGCTTCTGGCGATCATCCTGCTGGCCGTGATCGGCAAAATCACGGACGCGATCCTCGGCGTGGTCGAACGGAAGGCCGTGAACCGCTGGGCCTGACCTGCTCGACTTCTCAACCGCCGACGCCGGGTGGTCACCTTTGTGAGGTGACCACCCGGCGTCGTGATGTCTA
>NZ_JAUNPE010000286.1 GCF_030536815.1 Kocuria sp. | reverse complement strand
TAGAAAGCACCCCATGCTCATCCTCACCGCCGCACTGATCGCCGTCCTGGTGGGCAGCATCCTGCAGCGAGTTTCGGGTACCGGCGTGGGACTGGTGGTGGCCCCGGTGTTGTCGCTGTTGATGGGTCCCGCCACGGGAGTGCTCGTGACCAACGCGGCCACGGTGTGCTCGGGGTTCATGATCACCCTGGCTGTGCGCAGGATGGTCGAGTGGAAACACGCGGCCGTTCTGATCCTGTCCGCCATTCCCGGCGTGGTGCTCGGAGCGCTGGTGGTCAGGTGGGTCCCGGCGGAATGGCTCCAGATCGGCGTGGGCGCGGTGGTGCTGCTGGCCTTGGCCATCACCAAGTTCACTCATACTGCGGGACAGGTGAACCAGCAGAAGGCCGTGGTACCAGCCGGGCTGATCGGTGGATTCTTCAACTCCACGGCGGGTGTGGCCGCGCCGGCCATGGTCGTGTACTCGCGCATCACCAACTGGGATCAACTGCGATTCGCCGCGACCATGCAACCGGTGTTCATGTCCCTGGGGGCATTGTCCGTGGGTTCCAAGCTGATCGCGGGGGTGCACTTTGCGCTGCCGGTCCCGGTGTTCGTGGCCTTCGGTTCCCTCATTGTCACGATCTTCGTGGGCATCACCGTCGGCACGTGGCTTTCACGTCGCTTGGACAAGGCGGCAGCCGCCAACTTGGCGATGGGACTGGCGGCGGTGGGCGGCGTCGTCGTCATGGTGCGAGGCGCGCTGGGACTCTGGCTCGGGTGACGATTTAAGGTTCCCTATTACCGATTCCGGGGCGGAAAACGGGGATAGGGAACCATGAATCACGCCACTATCGCCGGGCGGGCAACTCCCGGACCTCGTGCCCCTTGCCGTACGCCATGATCCCCAAGCAGACGACGGCGATCACCGCACCGGAGAGGAACAGCCAGGGGTAGGTGGTGACCTCGGAAATCACCGCGAGCACCATGGGCACGAAGAAGCCGATGTAGGTCAGGGAGTAAAAGACCGCGGTGAGCCCGGCCAGGTCATCCACGCGCGCAATACGTTGGACCTCCTGCAGCCCGGAGACCAGCACCAGACCGTAACCGCAGCCCAGGATGGCCGCGGAGACCAGCACGACCGGCAAGGAGAGGGTGGCCGAGGCGAAGACGGCGCTGAGCATGCCGAGGACCACGGCGATCATGCCGACCACCAGGGAACGAATCGACCCGTCCCGGTCCAGGCGCTTGCCCAGCGGTTGGATGAAGAAGCCGAAAGTCAGGCAGACCAGGCACAACAGCCCTGAGAAGGCAATGCCGTAGTCCGGCCCGACCACTTCCGCCATCAATGCCGGGAGGATGGCGTAGCCGGAGGCCGCACAGCCGAAGACCCACGGAGCGGACGGTGCGACCACGAACCAGAAACGGTGTTGCTTGGCCGCGGGAATTTTCAAGTCGGACCAGAGGGAACCCACGTGCCGCCCGGTCTCCATCGTCTCCGGCGCGCCGGCCACGAGGAACACCGTGGGAATGCAGATCACAATGTTGATCAGGTACGGCAGCACGGTTTGCAACGGAGCGAACTGCGCCAACGTTGCGGCCACCGCAGCGCCCAGGGCAAAACCGGCGGTCAGGGACAGGGACGCCCGGCGCGCACCGGACACCCTTTCCGGGTGAGGTTCGTACGGGCGACCGGACAGTTCCTTGACCCACGAGGTTCCCACGGCCATGCCCAACCCGAGGGCGATACCCGAGAACACCCGGCCGATGAACAACACCGTGAGACTGCCCGAGCCCAGCGCCAAGAGTGCGCTGCCCAGCATCGCGATGATCGGCGCGGGAATCATCAGTGCTCGGCGGCCGTGCCGATCCGACAACGGCCCGCCGATCAACAGGGCGGGAACGATACCCAGCACGTATGCGGCCAGGAGCATATCCACCGAGACTTGGTCGAATCCCTCCACGTGGCGGTACATGACCAGCAGCGGTGTGAACTCGTTGCCGCCCCACGCCACCGCGAATAATCCGGCGGCCACCCGCGTCCAGGGTTTGATGTTCA